>JALDXK010000510.1:0-4860 GCA_032155105.1 Acidobacteriota bacterium | reverse complement strand
CTGCGCGGCAAGGCGATGGCGATGGAAGCGATCCTGCCCAACGGGCAGATCCAGGTGCTGAGCCACGTGGCCGACTTCAACTTCAACTGGCACAACACCTACGTCTACAAGGAGACCGCGGCGCCGCTGCTGCCGAAGGGCACGCTGATCAAGGTCACCGCGTGGCACGACAACACCACCGCCAACAAGGTCAACCCGGATCCGAACGTGTGGGTCGGCTACGGCGATCGCACGGTCGACGAAATGGCGCACGCATGGGTCAACGTGACCTACATGAACGACACCGATTACCGCGCCGCGATCGAAGAACGGCGCAAGGCCCTCAACCTGACGACGACCAACGCGTCGCAGCAGCAGTAACCACAACCTCAATGCATCGACACCGTCCAGGCCTCCTGGTCGCGACGGCTTTTCTCGTCGTGGCCAACGCACAGCAGCAGCCGCAGCGGCCGAATGTGCCTTCGGGCGTGCTGCTCGAGCCGCTGGGTACCACCGGTGAAGCGGTCTATCCCGCCTTCGAAGGATGGGGTCCGCACAAGGATGGCAGCAGCGTCCTCCTCCTCGGCTACTTCAACCGCAACAAGGAAGCGGTCGACGTGCCGATCGGTCCCGACAATCGCATCGAGCCGGGCGGCCCGGACTTCGGGCAGCCGACGCACTTTCATTCGGGACGCCAGTGGGGCGTGTTTGCGATCACCGTGCCGAAAGACTTCGGCACCAAGAAGCTCACTTGGACGCTGACCGCCAACGGCCACACGTCCACGGTGCAGTTTTGGCTGAACCCGCAGTACTGGATCGACTTCTTCAAGAACGGCGCGAACGGCAACGAACCGCCGCGCATCAAGTTCACCGAGGCTGGTCCCGAGCTCATTGGCCCGCCGAAGGAGAAGTTCGTGCAGACGCTCAGCGCCACGGTGGGGCAGCCGCTCACGCTGACGGCGTGGGCTGCCGATCAACCGCCGACGATCACGTTCTCTGCGGAAGGCGGCGCGGCCGGCGCCGCCCGTGAAACGCGCAAGCCCGCGGCGAATGAGCCGCTGCCGGCGATTATCGGCGGCCGCGTGATCAGCGGCACACCCGGCGCTCTCGGCGGCGGTGCGGCGGCGGCTGCCGCCCGCGAGAAGCGCGGCGACATCCAGGTGCTCTGGAAGAAGTACCGCGGCCCGGGCGAGGTGAAGATCGCCGAGGAGACCATCAACCTCGAGAACGGCGGCGACGCGAAGAAGTTCCTCGAGGTGAAGACCACCGCCACGTTCAGCGCGCCCGGCACCTACTGGCTGCGCGCGCAGGTAAACGACAGCTCAGGCAACGGCGGCGGCGGCGATCAGTGCTGCTGGACGACGGCGCATGTGGTTGTGAATGTGAAGTAGCAACCGGCAACCGGCATTCGGCAATCAGGAAAGGCTCTTTTCCTTTCTGATTGCTGATTGCTGATTGCCGTCAGCGTCCAAAGATTATCTTCTCGCGCTGCATGAGTCCCGCGGTCGCTCGCACGGCCACGACGGCGATGACGAGATGCACCACCCCGACCACGACCGGCACCAGCGGGCTGATCGGCCGGTTGCCGATCACGTCCGCCAGCAGCGACTGCGCGCCGGCCCAAGGCACGTAGTACATCCACGCCGCCTTCATCATCGTCGAGTTCATCGTCACCATCATGCCGGGGATCATCTGGGCCATCATCAGGTAGCTCAGGTAGGCCTGTGCCTCCTTGAATGACTTGGCGTAGGTCGCGACGTACATCTGCAGCGCGACGACGAACGGGCACAGCGGCAGGACGATGACGAGCGTGCCGGTCAACTCGTACCAGCCCAGCCGGAACCGCAGGCCGAGATCCTGGAGCGGGATGTACTGAAACAGCGCGAACAGCAGCACCGCGCTCACGACCACGCTGATGATCGCGGTGACGGTTCCCGCTGCCCATTTCCCCGCGGCAATCGCGCCGCGCGGCGCCGGATTCACGAGCAGCGCCTCGATCGAGCCGCGTTCGCGCTCGCCGGCCGTCGAGTCGGTGGCCAGCGGCATGGCGCCGGTAAAGGCCGCGATCATCAGGAACAGCGGAATGATGCCGAGCACCATGGCGGCGCGCTGCTGCGCGCTCGAGACCTCGACGTCTTCGATCTGCAGGGGGCTGGCGACTGTCGGACTGACGCCGCGGGCGATCAGCCGCAGGCTGCCGATTGAATTGTTGTATTGCTGAAACAGTCCCCGAACGCGCTGCAGACGGGCCCGCATGTTCTGCCGCGAGCCGTCGGCGACGATGCGCACTTGCGCCGGCCGCGAGGCGTTGAAATCCTTCGCGAAGTCGTCGGCGATCACCACCACGATGTCCTGGCGGCGCGTCCGGACGGCCTCTTCGGGGTCGGCCGGCCCGTCCACGACGGTAATGCCCGCCTGCTGCTGCAGCCAGGACATCAGCGCCGGGGCATGCTCGGCGCCGACCACCGGGATCGTGACGTCCTCGACCTGCCGCTGCTCGCGGGCCATGGTGGTGAACATGATGCCGATGATCACCGGCGTGAACAGCGAGCCGATCAGCACGGTCATGATCGACCGCCGATCACGCGACCAGTCCCTGAGCTCCTTGCGGCAGACGACGAGCGCCTGGGTGATCGCCGGCAGCTTCATGACGGGTGCGCCTCCAGCGCTTCGAGCCCGCTCAACGCCACGAACGCGTCCTCGAGGTTCTGGTGACCGGTCTGGCGGCGCAGATCGTCCGGCGTGCCGGCGGCGACGATCTGCCCGCGGGCGATCACGACGATCTGGTCCGACAGCGCTGATACTTCCTGCATCACATGGCTCGAGAACAGGACGGTGTGCCCTTCGTTCTTCAACCGGCGAATGATCTCGCGGACTGCCCGTGTGCTCATCACGTCGAGGCCGTTGGTCGGCTCGTCGAGTAGCACGTTTCTCGGCCTGTGGACGATGGCGCGGGCCAGCGCCGTCTTGGTCCGTTCGCCGTGCGAAAACCCGGCGACGCGGCGATCGGCGATCTGCGCCATGTCGAGCATGGTGATCAGGTGGTCGGTGCGGCGGCGCAGCTCGCCGCCGCTGATGCCCTGCAGCTCGCCGAAGTACTCGATGTGCTCGCGCGCGGTGAGGCGCGGATAGAGTCCCGAGAGGTCCGGCAGCACGCCGAGCTTGAGCCGCGCCGCCAGGGGATCCGCCACCGCGTCGACATCGTCGATCAGGATGCGGCCCTCATCCGGGCGCATCAGTGTGTAGAGCATGCGGAGCGCCGTGGTCTTGCCCGCGCCGTTGGGTCCGAGCAGCGCCGTGACCTGCCCATCGAGAGCAGTAAAGCTCACCCCATCGACCGCGCGCACGTCGCCGAAGCGCTTGTGGAGGTGTTCGACTCGAATCATTTCGTCGCCTGCCTCGAGGGGTCGGGACCGGCGGGCGTCACGAAGTACGGCGGGCGCGTCACCTTCTGGACGCAGCTCGTGTCGAGGTTCGCGTGGGTGCCGGCGTCGATGAATGCCTCGATCAGCCGGCGCCCGCACCCGGTGCCGCCGGCGGTGTGGCCGGTGCCCGGCATCACGACGTGTTTCGAATTGGACAGGGTCCTGGCGATTTCCTCGCCCCACACCGGCGGCGTGACCGGGTCGATCTCCCCGGACATGATCAGCGTCGGGATCGACGACTGGACCGGCTCGTAGAACGACGGCTGCACCGTGCCGCGCGGCCAAAACTCGCATCCCGCGCGCTGGGTGCTCATCACGTGCGGCCAGAACATCGAGCCCTGGGCTTGCTTTTCGGCCTCCTCCAGGGTGAGGCGCGGAAAATCCTCCGCGCAAATCACCGACAGTTGCATGCCGATGCTCATGTTGGGATCGCCGCTGTCGAAGAGGGACGTCAGCGCCAGCACGCCCTGGAAGTCGTCGTGCTCGGCGCGATCGACGAGCGCCGGGATCAGAGACGCGGCGAGCGGCTGGTAGAGCGTCGAGGCGAAGACGTTGGCAAGGAGGCGCGCGGTCATGCGGATGTCGCCGCGCTCGCCGGTGCGCGGGTGCACGACGGTGACGAGCGGCGGGTTCTTCTCGAGCCGCGCCATCAGCGTCCGGGCGCGCGCGCCGAGGTTCGGATATCGCTCCCGGCAACCGGCATCGGCATCGCAATCGGCGACCAGCCGATCGAACGCCCGCTGCGCGTCGCGCGGGAAGAACAGCGGCAGCCGCATATTGGTCGGCGCTACGCCGTCGAGCACCGCGGTGCGCACGCGCTCGCCGTGCCGACGCATGTAAACGAGCCCGGCGCGCGTGCCGTACGAACCGCCGTAAATATTGATCTGCTCGTAGCCGAGGAACGCCCGCACCTCGTCGAGATCGTCCATCGCGATGTCGGTGGTGTACAGACGGAGGTCTGCATCGTAGCCGGCCATGCACGTCTTCAGCTGGGCGATGCCGGCTTCCTCGGGCTCGTTGAGCATCTTCAGCGAGTCGTCTTCGTTGATGCAGTCGAGCGGGTTCGACTTGCCGGTGCCGCGCTGGTCGACGAGCACGATGTCGCGATTGGTCAGGATCTGCCGAAACGCCTCGCGCAGCGGCTTCGCCATCTTCGCGGCACCCTGGCCGGGGCCGCCGGCAAGGAAAAAGAACGGGTCGGGCTTCGCGTCAGAGCTCAGCGCCGGCAAGACGACGATGTTGAGGTCAATCTTGCGGCCCTGCTTGGTCTCGCGGTTCTCGTAGACCTCCAGCGTGCCGCAGTAGGCATCGACGGGCGTGTCGTTGCCCTTGCACGGCGCGAGCTTGTCGATCGCCTGCGTGGTCTGGGCCTGATTGCAACCGGCGAGGACAAGTGTGGCAGCAACGACGACGAACTTCAGCACCGCGCGATTTTACCGGATTCGCTAACTTGGGG
>JALDXK010000509.1:0-4871 GCA_032155105.1 Acidobacteriota bacterium | reverse complement strand
GGGCCCCACCCTGGAGCAGGCCATGCAAATCACCAAGCGTCACGTGAACGACGTCACCATCCTCGATCTGCAGGGCAAGCTGACCCTCGACGGCGGCGCGCAACTGTTGCGCGACACCGTGACGAGCGTGGTCTTCCAGGGCGATCGCAAGGTGATCCTCAACCTCGCGGGCGTTGCTTACGTGGACAGCAGCGGCCTCGGCGAGTTGGTGCGCTGCTCGCTGATCGTCAAGCGCGAGAACGGCGCCATCAGGCTCGTCAACCTGACGTCGAAGATCACCGATCTGCTGACGATCACGAAGCTGCTGACGGTGTTCGACACCTTCGACAACGAGCAGGCGGCCGTCGGGAGCTTCGACGCCGCGCCGATTCGCAGCTGACGACCGGACCCCGAGAATGCTCAACGAGTTCCGCGAGTTCATCGCCAAAGGCAACGTCATTGATCTCGCGGTGGGCGTCATTATCGGAGCGGCATTTCAACGCATTGTCGATTCGCTCGTGACCGACGTGGTGATGCCGGTGGTCGGGCTGGCCACGGGCGGCACCGACTTCACCAACCTGTTCGCCGTGTTGCGCGATGGCCTGAAAGTGCCGGGGCCGTATGCGTCGCTCGCTGAAGCCAAGGCCGCGGGCGCCACCGTGATCGCGTACGGCGCGTTTGTCACCCAGGTGATTCAGTTCCTGATCCTCGCGTGGGTCGTCTTCCTGATGGTGAAGATGATCAACCGCGTGCGCCGCACCACGCCACCGCCGCCCGTCGCCTCATAGCGAAGGTGAGCACCTTGGCACCCCCGACAAGCGTCACTTCCCGACAAGCGTCACTTCCCGGCAGCGAGCTTCAGATGGCCGATGTGGTGCCGGCCATGCCAGGCGTAGAGTTGTAGCAGCCAGTCGATCGTGATCGGGCCGACGTCCGGGTGCACCGCGCCGCGCGTGAACTCCTGCTCGCCCAGCGCCTCGATCATCCGGTGCCAGCGTTGATGCAGGCCGTCGAGGATTAGCACCGACACCTGCGGATCGAGCGTGGCATCGACCAGCTTCGACCACTCTGCTTCCTTGTACGGCTTGACTGTCGGTGTGTCTTCGGTCAGCGCCAACCGAAAGCGGATGAACGCGTTCATATGACTATCGGCCAGGTGATGCACCACCTGGCGGGGCGTCCAGCCGCCCTCGCGGTACGGTTGATCGAGCCGGGCAGAGACCAGTGCGGGCTTCAGCTCGGCAGGGAAGCTGCCGATCGCGGCGATGGCGGCCCGGCGGATTTCGGGCGTCGGGGCCGGATTGAAGACAAATTTGCCGGTGGGGTAGCGTGGGTCCATGACCAGAATCATAGCGTAACGTGTTGATTCTAAAGGTTTAATTTCGCTTAACTCTTCTTTTCAGCGATCGTGAATGGTGAGTGTTCCAGGCCAACCGAATTCCCCTAAGTCCGTCCAAGCAACAGGGATGGACGAGCGCGACCCGTCGGTTGTCGCCAGGGCCCGCGACGGCGACCGCGATGCGTTTCGCATGCTCGTCGAGCAGCACTCGCGCTACCTCTATTCGCTCGCGCACCGGATGACCGGCAATGCGCAGGATGCGGAAGACGTGGTGCAGGAGGCATGGCTCAAGGCGCACAAGCAGTTGAGCCGATTCGAGGCCCGGGCGGATTTCCGCACCTGGCTGCACAGGATCACCGTGAATTGTTCGATCGATTTGATTCGCGCGCGCCGGCATCGGGAGGACGCCCACGACCCGATGGATCTCGAACAGGGGCCGTTGAGTGAACGCGGCGTCGACACGCAGGCCACGCCGGAGCGGATGGCGGCAAGCGGGCAGATTTCGGATCGCGTCAACGACGCGCTCGGGTTGCTGACCGCCCTCGAGCGCGCGGCGTTCACGCTGCGGCACGTCGAAGGGATGTCGATCGAGGAAGTGGGCGAGAAGCTTGGCCTGAAGACCAGCGCGACCAAGCACAGCATCTTTCGCGCAGTGAAGAAAATGCGGCACGCGTTGGAGCCATTTGTTCACACGTAGGGGCCGGGACCTTCTTGTCCGCCGTAGCGCGTAGCGCGAAGGTGGAAGTCCCGCCCGGATGACCATGAGCACACACCTTTCGGAAGACGAACTGATCCTGCACTACTACGGCGAGACCGATCGCGCCGACGAGGGGCGCGTCGCGTCGCACCTGGCGTCGTGCGAGGAATGCCGGTTCGCCAATCAGCAGTTGCGTCGCGTGATGACGCTCGTCGACAGCGCGGCTCCAGTCGAAGCGCCGCTCGGATTCGAGCGCACGGCCTGGGCGCGGCTCGAACCTGCACTCGCCGACAAGACCTGGCGCGGATCGTTGGGACGTTGGACGGAGCTTGTCCGCCGCCGAAGCGCGCAGCGCGAAGGTGGAAGCGCGGAGCGCGGAGGTGGATGGGCGCTGGCCGGCGGCGTGGCGGCGCTGGTGCTCGCGGCGTTTGTCGCCGGCCGCTACACCGGCAGCGAGCCGTCTGGTGTGACGCGCGTCGCCAGCCCGGTGGCCGAGATCGCGACCGAGCGCGTGCTGCAGACGGCGGTGGGCGATCACCTCGATCGAACGCAGATGATGCTGTCTGAGCTCGCCAACGCCGACACGGATCACGCCGACGTGTTTGCAGCGGAACAGGAGCGCGCGGCGGATCTCGTCGCCGTCAACCGGCTGATTCGCGCCTCGGTGGAGCAGTCGGGCGACGCCGCCGTCGCCGACGTGCTCGAGGATCTGGAGCGGCTGTTGCTGGAGATCGCTAACGCTCCGGCTGATGCCTCGTCTAACGAATTGACTGGCTTGCAATCACGGATCACCACCGAGGACCTGTTGTTCCGCGTGCGGGTGATCGCTTCGGAGATGCGTCAACGAACCTTGAACGATCGCGAGGCTGGCGATCGAGTCCCGGCGAAAAAGATGCCGACCTCTTAAGGTGTCTCGTGCCTGGTGCCTCGGGTGCCAAAGGGTGGGTGCCGGGTGCCGGTGCCAAGGGGTAGTGCCAAGGGTGCGGCGAGCGGGAAGTGCGGGACTTGCAGCGACGAACCTTCAGGTTCGTCGATATCGATTAGGGAGAACGAAAGATGAGCGTGTTGAACACCACCTGGAAGGCGCTAATAGCGTGCGCGTTCCTCACACCGACGATGGCCGCGGCGCAACCGGTGCCGCCGGTTCCGCCGGTGCCCCCCACGCCAATGATTGCGCCGGCGCCGCCCCTGCCGGCGATGCCCGTGGTGCCGATGCTGCCGGGGCTCGAGTTCGAGCTGCCGGAGATGCCGGACCTCTCGCACGTCGGCCCGGCGATTGCCGAGGCGATGCGCGCGCTGGATGCGATCGGCCCGATCGGTCCCGGCCCAGACGGCTTCGGCCCGATGGGCCCTGGCCCGATGGGTTTCGGTCCAATGACTGTGCCCCCAGTGCCTGACGTGTCGATGATGCTGGACACCGCGCGCGACGCGATGCGCGGCGTGACGGCGGGCGGCGCCTTCGGCATGCTTGCCGAGCGAGGGATCCTCGAACAGGGCTCGCGCGAGGACGAAGCGCGCCAGCGCGCAGACGAGGCGCGGCAGCGTGAAGAGGAAACCAAGCAGCGCGAGGTCGAGCGCCGTCAGCGCATCGACGAGCGTTACCAGCGCGGCCAGGAATACCTCGAGCGCCGCTCGTGGGCGCGCGCCGCCGACGCGTTCACACAGGTGATCGACGCGCCGAACTCGACGCGCGTCGATGCCGCGCTCTACTGGAAGGCCTACGCGCTCGACAAGTTGGGCCAGCAGGCCGACGCGCTGGCCGCCGTGCAGGATCTCATCAAGCGGTTCCCGCAGAGCCGGTGGCTCAGCGACGCGAAGGCGCTCGAGCTGCAGGTGCGCCAGAACGCCGGGCAGTCGCCGCGCCCGGAGGCAGAATCGGATGAAGAGCTGAAGCTGCTGGCCATCCAGGGACTGCAGCACTCGGATCCGGAGCAGGCCGTGCCGATGCTCGAAAAGCTGTTGCAGGGCACCGCCTCGCCGCAGTTGAAAGCGCGCGCGCTGTTCGTGCTGGCGCAGAGCAACTCGCCGCGCGCCCGCCAGGTGCTCACTGCCGCTGCGAAGGGCGCGTCGAATCCCGACGTGCAGCGGCGCGCGATTCAGTATCTCGGCGTCCATGGTTCGGCGGAGAACCGCGTCATCCTCGCCGACATCTACGCCAGCACCAGCGACGTCGACATCAAGCGGCAGATCCTCCGCTCGTTCATGGTCGCCGGCGACAAGGCGCGCCTGCTCACCGCGGCGAACACCGAGAAGGTGCCCGAGCTGCGGCAAGACGCCGTGCGCCAGCTCGGCGCCATGGGGGCGCGTGAAGAGCTGTGGCAGATGTACCAGAAGGAATCGGCCGTGGAGGTGAAGCGGCAGATCCTGCAGGCGCTGTTCGTGGCCGGTGAGGCCCAGCGGCTGATCGAGGTCGCCAACACCGAGCAGAACCCCGAGTTGCGCATGCGTGCCGTACAGCACCTCGGCACGATGGGCCGCGCCAAGACCGGCGATGCGCTCGTCGGCATCTACGCCAAGGAGAAGGACACCGACATCAAGCGCCGGGTCATCAACGCGCTGTTCGTGCAGAACAACGCCGAATCGCTGGTCGCCATCGCGCGCAAGGAGACGGATCCGACGCTGCGGCGGGACCTGGTGCAGAAGCTGTCAACGATGCGCAACAAGGTGGCGACGGACTACTTGCTGGAGATCCTCAACAAATGAAGACCATGGTTGCGACGCTCACGGTGGTTGCGCTCGCGACCACCGTTCTCCCGGCCGCGGGTCAAAACCCGCGGCTGTCTAACGGCACCATTCAGCCGCACGCGGCAGCCAGCATCGGCAAGGACTTGCCGGCGCTGGCGCGCACCATCACCG
>JALDXK010000508.1:0-4920 GCA_032155105.1 Acidobacteriota bacterium | reverse complement strand
CGGCCTGCCGCCGGACCAGCGGGGGGCATTGGCGCCCGGCATCGCGTACTCCGTCTGGCAGCTGGTCGAGCACATGCGCCTCGCGCAACTCGATGTGCTCGACTTCTGCCTGAATGCGAACTACGTGCACGCGCTGAACTGGCCGGACGACTACTGGCCGCAGGCCGCGCCGGCCGACGCACAGGCGTGGGACAGCAGCGTGGCTGGCTTCAAGGCGGATCGCGAGCGGCTCAAGGCACTCGCGCGCGATGAGACCATCGATCTCCACGCGCTGGTCCCGAAAGGGAAAGCACAACAGACATATCTGCGCGCCATCCTGTTGATGGCCGATCACAACGCATATCATCTCGGTCAAATCGTCGCAGTGCGGCGCGCATTGGGCGTCTGGAAATGACAAAATATGGTCTTGACTACATATGTCCTGAAGACCATAATCGAACGTGCGCTGGGAGGTCGATCTTCACGACGACTTTGGTCCGGAGTTCGACGTGCTGCATGAGGCCGTCCAGGACGAATTGTTGGCGCACAGTCCGGGGGCAGCGAAAAGCGGTTCTATCGACAGCTCATTGCGAAGGCTGATGAACGCTTCGACGCTCATTTGACCGCGATGAAGCAGTCCAATGTCGAGCGGACAGAGCCAAAGACTAGGAAGCGACGACGATGAAGAACCTCGATCGGATTCGAAAACAGCTCACGCCCGCCCGTCGGCGGAGAATTGCTGCCCGCGCCGCCGGGCTGATTGCTGAAGAGAAGTCTCTGCAGGAGCTTCGGCAGGCTCACAAGCTGACGCAGAAGCGCATGGCTCACGTGCTGGGGATCGGTCAGGACAGCGTGTCCCGCCTCGAACAGCGCAGCGACCTGCTCATTTCAACCCTTCGCGGCTACGTCGAGGCGCTGGGTGGGCGATTGTCGCTGGTTGCGGAGTTCCCGAACCAGGAGCCGGTGATCCTGAGTGGGATTGCTGCGTTGGACGGCGACACCGTGGCGGGCGCGCATAAGAGCTGAGGACAGTGACACCTGCTATCGGAAGGAGGCGTCAGGGACGAGTTCACGAATAAACGATGAGGAGCTTACGGTTCGCACGCCCGCGTAGACGCTGATCCCGGCTTGGCAGGGCGGGGCGTCGGTCGCGGTATTGAAGACCAAGGTCGAGGCCACTCCAGCAAGCATCCACTCGCCGGATTCGGACAACAGGAGCGGCCCACCGGAATCGCCACGACACATGCTGGTGTCGCTGTCGGCAAACCGCGTTGTCAGAAACGTATCACCGACGAAATCGATGGCGGCCACGCCGGCGCGAAGCACGCCCGAGTTGCCATCCAGGTCAGCGCCCCATCCAGCGAGGACACCGGTTTCACCCACGCGACCCGTGCGGCTCACCAGTAGCGAGATGGCTCGACGCCCAATCGGCTGACTCGTCGTGATCACGGCGATGTCAAGTGCGTAAGGACTTGGTCGGTACTCGGGGTGTGCCGCGAATGAGTGCGCCGTCATCTCGGGTGCCCCTCCGCGGACGACCGTCACCCCAATCGGATTCCGGAACACGCAGTGTGCTGCGGTGAGAACCGAATGCGAGCCGATCACGGCTCCGGAGCATCGTGAGACCGACACGCCATCGGCATTTCTGATCACCAGTGTGACGACGGAGGAGATCGTGGAGTCGCACGCTGTGCCGTTGACGATTGGAAGCAGCGAACGGCCCAACCCAGTGGCCGCCTGACACGGGCCGCTTGGAGGGAGAACGGGCGACGTGGGAGTCAAGGGCTGCGACGCGGTTCCGCAGGCTCCTGTGAACACCGGCCAGCAGAGAACCAGTGCCGCCAGCTTGGCACGAACAATCCACGCTGACACGATTCGCGAATTCTATCACCGCGTCGGTAAGTAATACGCCGACTGAACTACTGACGAGTCGCCGCCGGGTCATTTTCGATCGCCAACCGTTGCCCTCGACGGACAACCGAGTACGACTGAGGCAGTGTGCGTATGGCTAGTTCCGTCGGAATCGGATCAGGCTGCCCGAACGGGTTCATAATCCCGATCAGGCAAAGGCGATTCCCCCAACTCGGCCAAGAGCTGATTCAGTCGATCCAAGGACACGGCTTGCGGCGCAGTGATCTCGACGCCGACCGGTTGGCCAGTGCCGTTATAGTCAACGACGAGCAGGCCGTCGGACGTGGGAACCGTGCGCGAGCTCTTCTCGCCTGTGGCGTGCGACAGATGCAGGTACGCGGCGAACGGCCGGCCCTTGCGATACGTGACTTGCAGAGAGCGTTCGGTCATTCGGATACCTCGTACACCGTCACAACCACGAGCAGCTTTGCGTCGGAATCAGGCTCGACGATCGCTATCCAAGGTTGCTGGCTGTGCCGGACGTCGATCATGAATCGACCCATCCACGAGTGCGTAGAACCCAGCGGTCGCTGGCCAACCCGCCACGTCGATGTTGGCTTTGAGCAGCACCGGTATGCCGTGGAGTGGTGTCCGTTTGCGCGACACGCGACGCTCGGCGTCGAGCGCGCGCGCGTCCTCGAGGGCGCGCGGATTGAGGCGGAGGACGCTGTTAAGCGTCGGGCCTGCTTTGTCGTAGGCGGTGATTCTGGCCAGATACAGTCCGGTCAGTCGCTCCGAGGTAAGCGCGCCGGCGTCGAAGGCGGTGTTAATATCGGCAATCGAGGCGGTGGACAGATCGAACGTCCGAGCCGCGCGCGTAGGGCCGACCATGATCGCCGTGACGGCGCTCACCGTGGCCACGCAGCGCACGAGGGATCGTTCGCAGAGCGACGGCTTGATACCCATGAGATCGTTACCTCACAACCGGATAGCCGTGGTCTTCTCTACGCCGTGTTCGGTCTCTTAACTAAGAATACGCGGGTCAGCATATCTCGGTCGGCTCTGCGCGGCCCGCAACATAACGCGAAGCCGCGACGCTCTCACCTTAAGTGCCGCTTCGCGAACGCGCTACCGGACCCCGACTTGAGATACTTCTCGAACGCGCGGGCGCTCATCGGCGAACTCCACGATGACGTCGATGATCCAGGGCTTGCCGTCAGCGGTGTGCGGCACGCGTCCTGCGTTGTGAGCCGCAAGTCGGCCGGCGAGGTTTGATGTCAAACCCGTGTAATAGCGGGTCGGCTCGGATTCGTTCTTCAGGACATACACGATGGTCTGGGGAAGTGTCATGCCCATGGGCGACGCAATGCGTCTGCCGAGCCAGAAATGGTTGAAATCAGCCTGAAGGCGCGAGCAAGAAGCGAGAACGCAGAAAAAACTGCGAGCCTGTTGCCAGCCAAGCAGTGCAGATTCTGCGAGCTACGGATCGTGCTCAGGCAGACCCCGTGACTGGGCCTGCCAACCGTAGCTCAGGTTCCTGTAGGGGAGGGTCCACCTACGCTCGCGCGCTATCTAGCGAGCTACGGTGGACAACCTTCGCATGGAGCCTGAGCGAAGGTTGGTGGACCAGACCGGGATCGAACCGGTGACCTCATGAATGCCATTCATGCGCGCTCCCAACTGCGCTACTGGCCCACTTAAGGAACTTCCTATTGTAGCGCCCCGCCCTCATGGGATCAACCCAAGCATCAGAGCGGGCCTCAATTCGCGGATCGGCGGCATCCTCGGCCGTCCGGGCCGTTACCTTCACGCGACGGTCAGCTTCTCCGCGACCTCGAGCATCCGATCCACGTCAGCCTCCGAGTTGAAGAAGGCGATCGCCACGCGCACGCGCGTCAAGGGTGACGCGCCGGCGGACGCGCCCGGCGGCGCCACTGCCTGCAGGCTCACCTTCACCCGCTCGACGGCGAGGATCTTCTCGGCCTCGGCTGGCGGCTTGCGGATATAGAAACTGACGATCGGCGAGCGGGTATTTTCGGGGGTGGCGAGCTGAATCTTCCGCTCGGCAAGTCCACTCCACAAGCGCGTCACCAGCGTCTGCGACCGCGCTTCGATCTTGTCGAGCCCGATGCGCTGCAGGTACCTGAGCGAGGCAGCCAGCTCGTACAGATCACCGAAGGCCAGCGTCGCGTACTCGAACTTCCTCGCGCTCTGCCGTGCTGACGCGCTCGCGGGCCCGGCCGACGGCGATCGCCAGCCCACGTTCGTCGGATGAATCCTCTCGAGCAGTTCGCGGCGCACGTAGAACGCCGCCACACCGAAGCCCGCCATCAGCCACTTGTAGGTGCCCGCAGTGCAGAAGTCCACGCCTTCGGCGCGCACGTCAACAGGCCCGGTGCCCATGAACTGCACCGCGTCGCTATACAGGTACGCGCCGTGCGCGTGGGCGAGATCGGCAAGCGCTTTCATGTCGTGACGGAACCCGCTGTTGTTGTTGATCCACGCCACCGAGATGAGCCGCGTCCGGCCGTCGACCAGCTTCTTGAAATCCTCGACCGGGACGGCGCCGTTCCGGTTCTTCACCACGCGGATCTCGACGCCGCGCGCGTCTGCGAGCCGCTGGTAGATGACCGGCGTGCTGGGATAGACGAGGTCGTCGTACACCACGATGTCGCCAGGCTTGAAATCGAGGGAGTTCACGACGATGTTCTCGCCCTCGGTGGTTGAAGAGACGAACGCGATTTCGTCCTCGCCGGCCCCGATCATCCCCGCGTACAGCGTCCGCGCCTCATCGGCCCTGGCCAGCATCTCGCCCACCGTGTAGGTCCGGCGGGCGCGGGTGTCGGTCCACTCGCGCGCGGCATCAACGACGGCCTGCGGAATCAGGCCGGTGTAGGCGGTGTTGAGGAACGTGAACTCACGCAGCGCCGGAAAGTCCTTCCGGACGCCGAGTGGGTCGTCCTGGGCCGCGCGCACGGTTCCCTGCAGACGGGGCCCCCATCGCGCGGACTCTGCGCGATGGGGTGTGAGCGACATGGCGGCCGCGGTCGTGGTCACACCGAGAAAATCTCGACGGGTGAGGTCCATGGT
>JALDXK010000507.1:0-4921 GCA_032155105.1 Acidobacteriota bacterium | reverse complement strand
GTCCAGCGAAGCGTTCGGGCTCCTTTTCGAGCATCTGTCACCGCACGAGCGGACGGTGCCCGGAGTTCGCCACGACAACTGCGATGTTTTTAGCCTTGACGTCCAAATTGGTCTGCGCTGTGTAGCTGGTACCGTCGGCGAGTGCGCCGAAGCGGACGTTGAGCGTCACCGCGTCTTCCTGTTTCTCGAGGTACGTCTGCACGCTGAGCGCGGAGAGGAGTGCAGCCTTGGCGTCCACGTCAATGGCCATCAGGTCGTTAGGCTGAAGGTAATTCCGGAACTCGACGCGCACCCCCGGTGGCTGCTGGCGCGTCGCCATGTTGCCTGCGTCCTTGGCTTTCTGGATCTGCTCGGGGTTGGGAGGGACGTACTGGTGGATCAAGGCGGCGGCCTTTTCCATGTACTCCGCCATCTCGTCCTTCTTGTTCTCGACCACCTTCTCTTTGAGGCGCCCGCCGCCACGGCCGCCACGGCCACCGCCTTGCGCGGCCTGCTGTGCCGGTGGGTCGCCGAGCGGAAGCTTCGTCAGCTTTCCGTCGGCGCCGTAATAGACACGTTGCTGCTTGCTTGACTTCTGCTCGCCCTTGAGGCTGATCGTCGTCGTTTCGACCCATTCGTACTGACGAAGACGTTTCTGGCTCTCGGCCAGGTTCTGCTTCAGGGCGGCGACCATCTGGTCGGGGGTTGGCGGAGCCTGGGCAACGGCCCGCGCCACCGGCAGCGACGCCAGGACCCCGGTTGCGATCACACCGAGCGCGACTGCGTGATTGATTTTCATGGTGAGCATCGCCAGGCAAGGAGCGAGCCAGCATGGCCTGGCGACCCGCGAGGTGAAACGCTTGTCTTTGCGCCCGGGGAGCCAACAGCCTCACAACAGGCCGTGAGCGCAGCCACGATGCGCGGGGAGTGGCCCCGATTATCCTGACGATTCCTCCACGTCGCGGCAGTCGTGAACTGGCGTGCTCCTTGCCGAAGGCATGACGTGCAGCGACCACGGAGGACAGTGATGATGACGAGACTCGTGACAGCGTGTGCGATGGTGGCCGGTCTGGCCGCAGTTGCGATGGCCCAGACCACGGCAACGACCAACATGGAGATCCTTCGCCAGAAGATCAAGGCGGACAAGAAGCTCGTGGTTGCGCAGAACCTTCAGCTTACCGATGCGGAAGGGAGCGCCTTCTGGCCCGTCTACGACGCGTACCAGAAAGACTTGCAGGGGGTCAACCAGCGTCTGACTGCGGTGATCCTGGCGTATGCCAACGCCTACAACAAGGGGCCGGTCGGCAACGACGTCGCGAAGAAGCTGCTCGACGAGGCGGTGGCGGTTGACGAAGCCGAGACGAAGTTGAAGGCTTCGTACGTGCCCAAGGTCCTTGCCGTGCTACCGGCGACGAAGGCGGCGCGCTACATCCAGATCGAGAACAAGATTCGTGCGCTTATCCGCTACGAGCTGGCCGAGGGCATTCCGCTCGTCGAGTAAAAGGAGGAGGTACGGTCTGACACGTCGAATCGCTTCGACCGTACTCATTGCCGCCGCCCTCGTGGCCGCCACTATCCATCCGAATGCTGCATCCGACGTCGTCGCATTGCGCATTCGAGGGCGACACTTGACTGCGCCAGCGACGGTGCGAATCACAGTCGTCGTGGAACCGAACGCGGCCAACCGCACGCTCCGCGTCGAGATGGACGGCGATCGACTGTTTCGCGCCAGCGTGCTGACGCTCGAGGGAGCCGAAGACAAGCGACTGCACGAGATTCAATTCGCCGGCGTGCCATCAGGACAATACAGTATTCACGCGACCGTGCTCTCGGCGCATGACGTCCGTGGAACTGCAATGGAGCATGTGGACGTGGTCGGATCGTCGTCGGAATGCTAATCGCCAGTCACTTCTTCGGCTTGAACGCCTCTTCGACCTGTTTGTCGATACTCTTGAAGTTCTTCGAGACGAACTGCTCTTCTTCCTTGGTCGGGATCCGGAACGGCACGCGCACGAGGCTTTTCTCGAACTTCACGTTGAGCCAATGCTGGCCGAATGCAATGCCACCAGGGATCCGAAAATAGAGACGGCCGAGACAGGCGCGGTCCCTGCTGAGATCAACAACGTCGTACGGCAGCGCCCGGGATCCCAGCTCTGGAAAGAACAGGATGGCGCACGCTCGGCTTGCGCGGGTCGGAAAGTAGTTGATGGAATCGCGCTGGACCCGTGCCCGTTGCTGAATCGCCTGAGGGTTCCCTTCCCGCTGTTCGGCAACCGTCGCCAGCGGAATCGTCTTCCCATCAGGTGTCTCGAGCGATAGGGCCTCGCGGGTCAACCTGTAGTCCGGCGTGTTGTCGAGCACCGTCATGCCCACCTCGAGGAGCATCCATTCCTCGCCGACGGAACGGTTGGAGGCCTGGTATCCGAGGATCACGTAGGCTTCGTTGTTGTACGCGGCCCGGACGAACTTGCCTTCGATCGTAAGGATCTCCGGAACCCCGGGCTGCGGTATCTGAACGACCGGCTTCTCCTGGGTCTGGGCAGCGCCGATCGTCTGAAGGGGCCACGCGGGCATCAGCCCGACCAGTGCCAGGAATAGTGCAAGCCTGCTGTCCATCTCTCGTCCCTCCCAAGTTGTACGTGGACACCACCGAGTGACGACCGCGTGGAGGCAAGGAGTGCGCCAACGCACTGTTAGTTAGAT
This sequence comes from Acidobacteriota bacterium, assembly GCA_032155105.1. Taxonomy (GTDB): domain Bacteria; phylum Acidobacteriota; class Vicinamibacteria; order Vicinamibacterales; family UBA2999; genus 12-FULL-67-14b. Next base: position 2,239 of record JALDXK010000507.1, on the reverse strand, counting down.
TTGGCTGCAGAACTGCGGGGCCGGCGTCGTCCAGCTCGGAAAAACCCCAGCCGGCCTCCAATAGCTTGTGAGTGTACCTACGACATGCGGTGAGCGGTGTGGCATATCGGCGGCAGAAACTGCGTCATCAGCAACCTGTTCTCGAGAAAGCGGCAGTGGGGCCCATCCGGCCAACGGCGCAGACGTGGCATGACCCGTGCTGAAAGCAGTCGACACATGCAATCCGTTGCCTCAAGGGCTCGTGTGTGGAGGTTCTCAATGTTGAAGACAGGTTTCGTTACAGCTGCGTTGTTCCTCATGATCGGAGTCGTTCCGGCGTTTGCGCAGAGAGTGGAAGTCAGTGGGTTCGTGGGCTGGTCCATCACCGACGGCGTGGACAGCGACGCGATCCTCGCCGGCGACGGCAACATCTACGACACCGTTGAACCGGATGATGCGGCTATCTATGGATTCACTGTCGGCGCGCTCGTCGGCGAGGGCGCCGAAGTCGGCTTCAGGTGGGCACAGCAGCCAACGACCCTCATCATCAGTGGAACGGCGGAGCGGGAAATCGGTGACATGAGTCTCACGTCGTACCACGGCTATTTCGCCTACAACTTTGGCGAAGTCGACGCGCCGCTGCGACCCTTCGTGCTGATCGGTCTTGGCGCGACCAACTACGGCTCGGTCGACGTGACAGTCGCCGGGGTGAATCGAAGCGTCGGTGGCGAGACGCAGTTCTCGACCACGTGGGCCGCCGGCGTGAAGCTCGCAGCCAGGGCCGTCGGTGTGCGCCTCGCGATGGAGTGGACGCCGACCTACATCAAAACAGATACGGCAGGTTGGTGGTGTGATCCGTATTGGGGCTGCTACCTGGTGGGGAACTCCCAGTATTCCAATCAGCTGCAGTTCAACGGTGGCGTGACATTCCGCTTCTGATCCGACCCGGGCCACCGTGAATTGGGGGTGGCAAGTCATGGGTTGACACTGTCAAAAAATGCGCTTCATTCGGATGTTCAGGATGTTCTCCGTGGTCGTGAACTCCTCATCGATGGTGTTGCGCGACCGCGTCCAGATGTAGAGCACTTCGTACCGCCAGTTGAAGCTGCGGCGGTAGCCGAGGCCCGCGCGGATGCGTTGCCGGCTGGCGAAGCGCTCTTCAGGATCGTCGATCGGGATGAACCACTCCCAGTCGGCGATCAAGTACCGAGCGCCATCGTCGTTGAATCGAGCCTTGTTCAGCGGCACGAGAAGCTCGAGGCGATTGCGGAAGCGGACGGTCGAGTCCGACTCTGTGTCGCCGGAATAGAAGAAGTTCCGTGATTCGACACGCACGAGGTCGCGCACGACGATGCGCCGACGTGGGGCGCGCTCGCGGGCGTTGAAGCGCTGGGTGCGTGAAAACAGATGGAAGCGCACGCCCAGTCGGGGCGTCACCTCGATCGTGTCCACGTCGTCGGTCTGATTCGTCGAGCCGATTGTCGTGTCGGCTACGACGTCCAACCACGCCTTCGGCGAATACTCCACGTTTGGTGTGACGTCGAGATTTCGCCAGTCAGGGTCGCCCTCGGGCGCGTCCAGCAGCACCTTGGGCTCGAAGTCGAGTTCGTAGACCAGATGATCGCTCTTGACCCAGTTGAGCGTGATGTTGCCCCACAGCTGCGCCGTCGCTTGCGCGCGCGCGCCCGTTGCGGAGACCAGCACCAGCATCAGCCCCACGCCGCCGCGCGCGACGCTGCGCACCACGCGGTCCATCACACCTCCTTTACGTCGTCCCAGCGGCGGCGCTGTCCGAGATTTGTTGACAACTTTCGGACGCAGGAGTCGCAACGGCTGGACCGGCCCGGCAGCGAGTAGCTTGCCGAGCCTCGAGCCTAGCCTCTTGTGAACCGGAGCCACTGCCACCCCACACTGAGAGTCCTGAAATTCGTCCCTGTTCGGACCGCGACGCCAGAACTGTAGGAAACCTTCAATGACTGTTGCCGTCCCATGGGAAACGACACGGTCGCACCCAGCCGCGAGTTGTTCATACTGCCAGACGGCTCACCGCCGTCGACACTTGCGCCGCCACCCTGGTACCACGTCGCATCGACAGCCGCCCAGAGACGCGGCCGAAACGTGTAGCTCGCATGACCCTGGAGCGCCACCACTCGATCCTGCGACCGTCTTCGGCCACCGGTGTAGAAGTCACCGTTGTCGGTGAACAGCCAGACCCCGAGGTATGCGTCAATGTCCCAGCGCCCCTTCGGCACCGCCACAC
>JALDXK010000506.1:0-4926 GCA_032155105.1 Acidobacteriota bacterium | reverse complement strand
GCGACGTACGACGACCCGCGCCGCTTCCCGGACAAGACGGTTTCGATGTGCAGCTATTGCCCGACGAACGCCATGACGGTTTCTATTATGCGTTGCTGGAGCGGGTCTAGCCGTCGCCCGCGAGCTCTACCGTCGCGCGCCCGCCGCGAGGTCCGGGCAGCGGTCGTCTTGCCCGCGCAGCCCGTCCGATCTCCTGCCGCGCGCGATCCGAGGCCGGCAGGATCAACGAGCCGGCGGGGAAGTCGTGATCGCCGGACTTGAACGCGGCCTTCGCGCCCTTGATGGCGACATCCTTCAGCCGGTAGCGCAGCGACACCAGGCTGAGCGCGCCGTTGTGCTTCACGACGTACGTGGTTCCCGTGCCCGAGACGGTGCCCGTCGTCTTCGCGTTGGCGGCGAGGAGCGTGGCCGGAGCGTCGAGAATCGACTTGTCCTCGATGGTCTTCACGTCGACGTTGTTCGCCATGCCCATCGTCCAGGCGCTGTCGTCGTAGGTGGTGAGCGACGCATCCGGATACGTCTGCTTCTCGAGCAGCGTCTTCGCAAGCGGCCCGTACGGCTGGTTGAGCTTGACGATGTAGGAGCCGGCGGGGAACGTGCCTTCCTTGACCTTGATCTCCGCGGTGGCGCGGTGCACTTCGATGGCCTGGACGCGCAGGAGATTCGCGACGTGATCGACACGGCTCTGATCGACCTGGCTCGCGGGAATCACGAACGCGTGCGGCGGCTTGTCCTGGCCGCGTTTCACGGCATTCGCCGACTTCTTGTAGTAGTTCTCGACCACCATCGCCGGGAACTTTGAGGTCAGCTCGAGCGCGGTGAGCAGACCGGTCTGCGCGTAGTTGATCGAGTTCCGGATCGACCAGTCCAGTTCGCCTGCGGGCGCCGGGTTGGGGCGGAACCATTGGCGGGTCGTCTGATTGCCCTGCAGGCGCGCTTTCTTGGTATTGGCGCCGCCCTGGTTGAACACTTCATACATGCGCAGCATGCCGTTGTGGTTCGCGGCAGCGAAGCCGAGATAGCCGGGCGACCACATGTCGACGAACCCGAAGTGCCACACGCCGGGCATCCCGTAGGACGTGAGCTTGTTCACTTCATAGCTCGCGAAGAACGGCAGCTCCGTGTAGAGGATCGGATCGAGGTTGGCGTTCTGCGGCGGCTGGCCGCTGAAGGTGTAGAGCAGCGTCTGCGCTTCGTGCACGTCGTGCCAGATCGGCGGCACCCAGTTCAGGTACCAGTTGAGGTGGGCGCGCAGCGAGTCGACGCCGTAGTTGATGTCGCGGTTGTTGTCGTGGAACACGTACTTGCCCCAGTACGGAGGGCCGCCGAAATTCTCGCCGCCGTCGTACTGTTCATCGATCTTGTAGGCGTAATACCAGTCGACGTAGCGATCGCGCCCATCGACATCCGTCGCGCCGGTGATGCTGACGATCACGTTGTCGCGGATTTGCTGGATGTACGGCTCTTCCGACACGGCGAGGCGATAGGCGAGCTCGATCACCGATTCAGGTGGATTGGTTTCACCGCTGTGGAGGCCGGCGCTGATGTGGTAGTGCGGCTTCGTGGTGGCGAGCAGCTGCTTGACCTGCGCCTCGGTGAGGCCGCGCGGGTCGGCGATCTTCCGCATGTTCTGGCGGTTGGTCTCGAGGTTCGTGAGGTTCGCCTCGGACGAGATGTAGACCACCATGATGTCGCGGCCTTCTTCGGTCTTGGCCGTCACTTCGGTCTTGAAGCGTCCGGGCAGCGCCTTCTCGAGCGCGCGGAAATAACGCTGCTGATCCGCAACGTAGGTCAGCTTCTTCTCGGTGCCGATGTAGTAACCGAGCGCCTCCTTCGGCGTGGGCACGCCGGCGCGCTTGGGCAGATGGTCGACAAGCGGTGACAGGAACTCAGGCTTGGTCGTGGCCTTTTTGACGAACTCGGCAAACTCCGGGTCATCCGCGGTGACCGGCTTTTGGGCTTGGGAGACTGATGAGCTACAGATTAGGGCAAATGCGAGAAGAATCCCAGAAACCCGCAATTTCGTGGTCATGGTCCTAAGCCTTTTGAATTCAGGTCTTTACAGGAGTTTACGATGCCGTCACTGTCGCCACACCGGTGTTTTTCCGGGCAAAAGACGTTGAGCGAGCGCGGGCGCAACCTATACAATCCGACTCTTTGGTGGAGCGTATCAACAAAATGTGTTGATACGTGCAGCTCAGCTCGGCCAACGTCCATTGGCCGTTCCTACGGAGCGGCCGACGGGCCGACTCGAGCGTAGCCACAATTAGACGGACTCATATGATCAGCGTAGCCGCTATCCGGATGCAGCAGTTCGGCGTGCAATTCTATCAGGCCTCACTTACGGCCAGCGACATCGACAAGCTCGTCCGGTTCGAAGTGCTCAGCTACCAAGACCAGGGGCACCAGGGACTTCGGGGCAATAAGAAGGGCGGCCCGCAGTCCAAGATCAACTGGGACCTGCTCGAGCGGCGAATTGCCTCGAATGAGAAGGCGTACCAGCGCCAGATCATCCGTAAAAAGATCGACGAGCTCGTCGCGTATTACGAGCAGTGCCGCCAAGCGCGCGATTTGCCGTCGATTCCAGGCGCCGTCATCATTTCGTGCGACGAGAAGCTCAGCTTCGAACCCGCCGAGAGCGGATCGTGGGTCGGACGCCTGAAGGTGCCGGAGCGCGAAGGCATCCTCCGCGCCACCGATGGCCAGCACCGGCTGCTCGCATTGCATGCCGACATCGATCGGTTCGGCGACGAGCCATTCACGGTGCCGGCGATCATTTTCGATCGTGTTCCCGAAGATCACATCGTCCAGATGTTCGTGACGATCAACGCCAAGCACACGCGCTTGAACGCGTCGCACCTGGTGTCGCTCTCGGGGCGCCAGCTGTATCGCGACGAAGCACTCGCCGCCGCCCACGACGTGGTGCGGGCGATCAACGACCGCGACGAGTCGCCGCTCTACGGCGAGATCAAGCTGCTCGGCGTCGGCAAGGGCCGTGTTGGCCAGGCGCCGCTCGCGCAGGAGCTCAAGAAGCTGTTTGCCGACGAGGCCGCGCTCGGTGGCGCGCGCAAGAGCGAACAGTTCCGCGAGGAGTCGAAGAAGTTCTTCGTCAACTACTTCAAGCAGATCGCCAGCATCTTCGAGTCGGCGTGGAACGGCCGCAAGTACAGCATCAAGTCGGCCACCGCGTTGCGCGCGTTCATCCGCGTCGCGCCCGACGTGATCCAGAAGATCGATCAGCACCACGCCGATCGCACCGATTACCGCGCTATCGGCCGCGTGATTTCGCCGTGGGGCCGCCGCATCGGCGCGCTGCGCTTCGAGACCGACGGGGCGTGGAAGCGGCAGGGCACCACGGTCGACAACCTCACCAAGGAGTTGCGGCTCGCGCTCCAATATCCCGAGGGCGCCGCGGGTTAAAGAAAGCACTCAGCGAAGAGTTCGCGTGACGGATCTGTGATCGCGACCGACAAATTTGTTTGCGCGAAAACAGGTCCAATGTGAGAAACCGCCAGAATTTGGCCCGTAACCCCGCGGCACGGACTTTGGAGTATCGCTCCGCGTCGCCAGTCTGTTTACTGTGGCACTAGTGCTGCAGTAGCTGGGGGGAGCCAGGTTGGCGGCAACTTTTGGGCGGCGTTTCAGAGATGGAACGCCGCCCTTAGTCTTTCCAGAGGCCATTCCAGTCATTACACTCACCCACAACGGGACCCATGGCAACGGCACAGCCAATCTCAGGAAATGAACAGAGCGACGACCTGCTGGTCAAGGTGGACAGCGGCGACTCCTACACGGCCGATGCGCACGCGGTGTCGCGATTCGTGGCGCGGTATCTCGCCGATGAGTTGAACGCGCAGGACCTCGAGCAGATCGGTGATGCCCTCGAGCACGAGTCGGTCGAGTATGTCGGCCCCGGATCCGACGGCATCATCGCGCAGGTGGTGTTCGAAATGTCTTCGCCGGAAATCAAGGGGCCCATCACCAAGGAAGCGGCTGAACGCTGGCTTGGCCTGTTGAGCTGATTAGTCTCCGAGCGCCGCAATCCGGATCCCTGCGGACTCCAGGCCGTGCCGAACGGCACGCGCCAGATCGGCGGCCCCCGGTGTGTCGCCGTGCAGGCAGATCGTGTCGGCCTCGAGAGCAATCACCGACCCATCGACCGCGACGACATCCTTGTCGCGCACCATCCGCACCGCACGTTCGACCACCGCCGCGGCATCGTGAATCACGCTGCCGGCCTTCGCACGTGAGGTGAGCGAGCCGTCGCGTTCATACGCGCGATCGGCGAACACTTCGGCCGCAACCGGAAGTCCTGCGGCGTCACCCGCGCGCAGCAGTTCGGAATTCGGCAAGCCAAACAGGATCAGTGAACGATCGAACGCGGCCACCGCGCGGGCGATGGCGTCGGCGAGCGCGCGGTCCTTGCACGCCATGTTGTAGAGCGCGCCGTGCGCCTTCACGTGCTGCAGCGTCAGCCCCTGCGCCCGTGCCATGCCGGCTAGGGCCGCGACTTGGTACAGCACAAAATCTTCGACCTCCGCCGGGGTCGCCTTTATCTCTCGGCGGCCGAAGCCAACCAGGTCCGGGAAGCCGGGGTGGGCGCCAATCGCCACGCCCGTATCTTTCGCCAGTGCAATGGTTTGGCGCATCGCGCCGGGGTCGCCGGCGTGGAAGCCGCAGGCCACGTTGGCCGAGGTAATGCTCGCCATCAGGGCCGCGTCCTGGCCCATCGGCCACGGGCCGAATGACTCGCCGAGGTCGGAGTTGAGATCAATTCTCATTTTGTGCTTGACCGACCATTTTAGTCGGCAATAGGATCGCTGAGACTTTGAGACGTCGTCTCATCTTCCATTTATGAAGAGCTTCCGCACCGTCATCTTCTGGATGCACCTCGCGACCGGCGTCGCTGCCGGGCTGGTCGTCCTC
>JALDXK010000505.1:0-4927 GCA_032155105.1 Acidobacteriota bacterium | reverse complement strand
GGTTGGTATCGATGGCGGACCACACCTCGCGCATGCCGCCCACTCCGATTTGGGCGGTGATTTCATATACGCCGAGGCGGGCGCCAGCAGTCAGAGCCACGGCAAATGGCTGCGATTATAGGAGATGCTGCGGCCAGAGCGGATACGTAACGGGTAACGGCGCAGTGACTTTCATCCCTGTCCCGCGCTGTCAGAAATACGCTGGCCGACTGCACGGGAGTAATGAGACCTTTCCCGCTCAGCCTTGCTCTACAAGCAGGCAGCGCCGACGTGCGAGATCAGAGACTCGTATCAAGTACGCGGCGGGGCTCCCCCCATCGAGACCGCGTGAAGCGCCGAACGATCCTCGCGCAAGGCGGCCACGATGACTGCCTCGCCTTCTTCGCGTCGGACAGAAACAGCGAGAGGCTTAAACGAGAGCGCCGCCGCCGTCTGCCACGATGACGTGCCGGTCGCATAGGAGTATTCCATCAGGTACAGATACGCCGTTGCGATCTCGGACGCCTCGCCGACACGTCCAACTGGAAGGCGATGCTCCTCGTTTCGATAGAGCTCGCGACGAGCGGCGTCGGTCCAGGCATTCCACCTGGGCGTCCGAGCCAACCCAGGCGACACCGCATTGACGCGAATGCGTGCGAGCTCGACGGCGAGCGCCCGCGTGACGCCCTCAACCGCGCTCTGGATGCTGGCATGCAGGGTCCACCCCGCGCGTGGGCGTGCGACGAAAAGCCGCTTGTCAGGACGATTGACCCCCGCTGCGGATTGATCGCACTCCATGCTTGACCGCTGCAAGCGCCCTCCAACACTCAACGCATCGCCACCGCGCGCTCGTTCTCCTCGGAAGCGATCAGCTCCTCGGCGGTAGTAAAGCGCGCGTCCGCGTCGATGGGGACGGTCGCGCCGAGCTCCAGGAGACGACGGACCTCCGGACGGATTGGGATCGAACGACCCAACAACGCGTCCGCGGCGGCGCGGTCACCCCGGGCTTGAATGCTGAGGATCTCGGCGGTCAGTCCCCGGATGGCACCGGGCATCCGCTCCTCGACGATCTGTAGGCGCCCGTCCGGCGTGAGGCGCAGAGCCCCATGCTCGAAGAACCAGTTGAGTTGCACCGCGTCGCCCTTTGCGTGGTCCACGCCCAACCCGAACCGCATTGACCGAACGATGGACGCTATGTACGTGGGGTAGAGACTCTTCAGCAGGGCTGGATCTACGGCGCGCCGCTCGACGAGCAACGGGAGAGAGAAGATACCGCCGACGTCCGCCCTCGCCTCATCGAGGGCGCCGTGAGTTTCCTGCAACTGTGACCGAACGTTGGTGGCCCGCCCGCCCACCTGGATCTCCTGTGGTCCCAGCCCATGCGTGATCTCATGCATCACGACGTACATTGAGAAAGCGTCAAAGGAGACGCGGGATGCGTCGGCGTCCACCATCAGGGTGCGCGCGAGCGGCGCGATCACCAGATCGAACTTCGCCTTCAACATGTTCCAGATGATGATTCGCTTGCTGCCGAACTCCTTCAGAGTGCGCACGTCGTTGGGGAGGAAATAGCCCTCCATCAGGAGGCCGCGGTTTCCATCTCCTGAGGAGAAAAGCTGATCCACAACTACGAATGGCGTTTGTGCGGCCACCTTGGGGTTCCGCTGGAAGGGCGGTAGCGGCAGCCCATCCTCCAGAACTTGCAGGTGGTCGGAGAGCCGGCGGATCTTCTCGGTCTCGTCGGGACGGCGAAGGTGGACGTAGGCCTCGAAGGCCGCCTTGGCGTTGAACAGTCCGTCCTCGTATACCTCGTAGGGTCCGATCGTTGGATCAACCGCCGAGTCGAGCGCCAACCAAGCGGCGTCGCTCTCGCGGTAGTCGTTGGAACCAAACGCTTGCGCCCGCAGGCGGAGAAACCGACGAAGGGAGGCATTTTCGGTGCGTCGCGCAGCCTCCTCGAGGTGCGCTGCCACCCGGGAGAGGGTTCCAGCGTAGGCGACGCTGTAGGGAACTGCAGTGAGCTGACGGTTGGGTAACCTTCGGATCACGGTAAAGAAGCCGCTCGCCTCCTCGCGATCCGCGGGCGGAAGGCTGGCCAGCCAGGCGGTGATCTCGTCCTTCGTGGCATCTGCCGGATAAAAGGCACCTGCCGGAGGCTTGGTAGGGACATCAGGGAGGAACGGTGCATTCTCGTCGAATCTCGACCAGGGCCCCTTGTTGATGATGAACGCACGGAGGCGCGCGCGTCCCAAAGGCGAAACATCGTCCGAGAGTTTGAGGAGCAGGGGACCGTTCCCGCTCCAACTCTGCTCCATGAAGAGTGTGTCCATTTCGCGCGCGGCCAGGACCAGCGGAACCAGAGCGCGTCGCTCTGAAGCGGGCAGCCGACTCAGGTCAACCCTGACGTCCAGCGGCGCAAACCGGGCGATCTGGCGCTCGAGAGCAGGCAGGTCCGGGAGGCCGTGCGGGGCAGACCTCAGTGTCGGTGGCGGCCCCGCCGTTGTACTCGGCGACTTGAGGGCATCCTGCGCCGACGTGTCGGAGGATGGGGCACAGGAAGCAAGCAGGAACATTCCGGCGCCGAGGGCCGCCATTTGCGTAGTTACGAACCACGTGGATCTCAGGCTCCTGCCCGACTCGAGAGGCAAATCCGCACGAAGCGCGATTGGTACGTCGGTTCGAAGTCCAAACGCGGGACGATAGGAACGGACGATCGGAACGATCAACATAACTTGCTCGTTATACGGCTCCGTCCTCGCGCTATCCCAGCGCGGATTGCCGTCCGCTCGGGGCTGATGTCGCCCGCTTGAACACGACTGTCAGTCTAGACCAGCACCGAACAATCTCTGAACAACTCTTCGCCAAACACGACGTACCAAGTCTGATCTCGGCGGATCGAGGCGACGACACGACCCTCTGAGTTCACTCAACACGCGCCAAATCTCGCGGGATCGATCTTGCGATAGCCACAAGTATCGTTGATGCCGATCACTTGGTCACGGGACGTCTTCTCCGCCACCATGCGTCCAACCAAGGTCGAATACGGCCGCATCCGACCGGGCAATGACTTGCAAGGGGCAAACAGTATCGGGACTCCGATCGGGGCTGCGAGGGTTGCCGGCTTTGGACTCAAATGCGGGGTGGATGCTAACGTGCAACGGCGCACTGACTTCCGATCCCGAAGCCAATCGGTCGAAATACTCTTGCCGACCACACAGGAGTAATCCTCAGAGCGGAGCGAGTCGGCCGCGTTGTGGACCGTCAGGGGAGTGAGGCGCGTCGCATAGCGGGGATTCCGTCAACCGTACCGGGAGGCCGTTCGTACCGCCTATCGTCCACGAAATAACATCCGGTGCAACTACTCAATAGTGGGTAGACCGCATCAAGGCTTCCTCAAACATCACGACGTATGTGCTCGCACAGGGCTACGTCGTGCGCGGGGGGCGACGATCAATACGATCCACGTCGACTCGAAGCGGCTGCCGGCATGGCAGTGCGACGCGGTATCGGTGGCGCGAACCACGCAGTCGCCTCTGCCTGCCGGCGCGCTGAAGGGTTACCTGGACACGTTAGCGATCCTCCAGATTTCGCCGCCCAACGTGACGACGAAGGCAGCATCGCCGAGGAACTCGAGCGAGGTCGGCTGATTCAGTCCGTCTACCACCACCTCGAAGCTACCATCACGCTTCAGCTCGACGAGCGCACCTGTATTCGGATCTGCGGGCGATCCTTCGGGGTTTCCCGGCGTGAAATGGCCCTGCGACAGTGCATAGAGCCGGAGGTCAGGGCCGAATTCGACATCGACGATAAGAGGTGCACCGGCGCCCAACGTGGCCGCGTTCGAAGAGCGCGCACCGAAGGCAACGATCTTGCCGTTCTCCGGAAGGTGCGGCACCGGTCCTGCCTGTCCCATCAACACGATAGGCCCGAGTAGCTCCAGCCCCGTCGGGACGATGTTGCCAAAGGCTATGAACTCCGACACCTGCCCATCGAGCGTAACAAGGAGCACACGGTTGTGGTGCCCGTCGGTCACGAGGAAGTCACGCCCGTACCGCTGCATCGCGTACTGCACGCCGGATGGGACGAAGAAATCGGTCTCCGGTGGATTGGCGATGGAGAACGCGCCGATGTCAGCGATCACGGTCGACGTGCTGGGACCATCGATACGATAGATGCCCACCTTGTCGGCGCCCCCGACATCGCGGCCGACGAGCGTGACCAGCACGTAGGCGGTTCGGCCGATGAACGCAACATCCATCGCGCCGCCGATGCCAGGGACGGGGACAAGAATCGGCGGCAGTCCGCTCGCGAATGTCGAGACACGCCCGTTGCGAGGATTGACGCGCAACACCCGGCCGGTGGCGCCTTCGGTGACGTAGAGCGCGCCGTCGGGTCCGATGGTGGATCCAGAGCCGCTGGCGAGCCCGGTGACGAATGGCTTCGCCTTCGGCTGGTCGTGCGACGGCCCGCTGGCCGTGGTGCTCGCAACGAGCACCGTGATGAAGGCGAGCGAGATCAACGGAATGTGATTGAGACGCATAGACAGCCTCCTTCGGAGTAACAGGATGGCCGCACGGCGCGCGGGTGTGGCAGCCGTGAGACCCATGGCTGGGCAAACCGACTACATTAGAACTCGCAGTGAGCGGAACGATGACGACTATCTTGTGGGGGCTCGTGCCGTGAGCGTCTCGTGCCAGTTGAGGGGCTGACGCTGCTTCTCCTGCGCGCGCCCCGGAGGATAGCCTCCAGGCCATAGTTCCCTTCGTGGCACGCGTACTCGAACATCCGCTCGCCGGTCATCTTGAGCGGAATCATCAGCGTCCACGAGCGCGACCACACGCCAGGGTCGTCGAAGGTGACGTAGTACTCGAGATAACAGATGGATAACGGGTAACGGCGCAGTGGCTCTCGATCCTGACTCGCCAGATGGAAATACCCTTGCCGACTT
>JALDXK010000504.1:0-4961 GCA_032155105.1 Acidobacteriota bacterium | reverse complement strand
ATCACTTCGCGGGCTTCGGCGTAGGGGCCGTCGGTGACTTTCGTGCCGCCGGCGGCGCCGCGCATCACGCGGCCCTGTCCGTCGGTGAGCTTGTGGCCCTCCACCTTGCGGCCGTTGGATTGGATCTTCTGCCGCCACGCGACGTAGCGCTGAATGACGGCCTGGATCTGATCGGGGCTGATGTCGGCGGGGAAACTGCCGGCGTCGTGCAAGAGCATGATGAACTGCTTCATCGAATCTGTCCTCCTGCCTACTGACGAACGGCCCCCGCTGGAATCGACAGGTCAGTAGGCCATGCCGATCGCCCGGCCCTGATCGTCGACATCCAGCTTCTGCGCCTGCGGCACTTTGCCCAGGCCCGGCATCAGCATCATGCTGCCGGCGATGGCCACCACAAAACCAGCGCCGGCCGACAGCGTCACGTCGCTGATGGTCAGCGTCCAGCCAAGCGGCGCGCCCATCACCTTCGGGTCGTCCGAGAACGAGTACTGCGTCTTCGCGATGCAGATCGGCAGCTTGCCGTAGCCACGTGACTCGAATTTCTCGAGCCGCGATTTCGCCGCAGGCTTGAACGAGACCCGTGTCGCGCCATAGACCTGGGTGGCCACCGCCGTGATCTTGTCGATCAGGCTTTGCTCGCTCGAATAGGTGGGTTTCACTGCCGCGGGATCGGCTGCGGCGGCGGCAGCAACAATCTTTTCAGCGAGCGCCTTCATGCCCTCGCCGCCCTTGGCATAGCCTTCCGCCAACGCGGCCTCGACGGTCATGGTGCGGCAGTACTTCAAGACCAGGTCGAGGTCCTCGTCCTTGTCGCCCGGAAAGCGATTGAGCGCAATCACCGGCGGCACGCCCCAGCGGCGCAGGTTGTCCACGTGCCGCGCGAGGTTGGGGAAACCGAGATCGACCGGACCATCCGGCGATCCGCCCTGCGTGCGCAGCGCCTTGAGCGTCACGATCACCGCCGCCGCCGACGGCACGTGCCCGCACATCGGCATCACGAGATCGAAGAACTTCTCGGCGCCGAGGTCGGCGGCGAAGCCGGTCTCGTTGACCACGTAATCCGCGAGGTGCAGGCCGAGGCGCTGCGCCACCACGCTGCTGGTCCCGTGCGCGATGTTGGCGAACGGACCGCAGTGCACGATCGCCGGCGCGCCCTCGGTCGTCTGCACAAGGTTCGGCATCAGCGCTTCGTTGAGGAGCAGCATCATCGGGCCGACGGCCTTGAGATCCGCGGCGGTCACGGCCTTGCCGTCGTAGTTGAAGCCGATCACGATGCGGCCGAGCCGCTCGCGAAGGTCGGCACGGCTCTCGGCGAGCGCGAGAATCGCCATGATCTCGGAGGCCGCGGTGATCACGAACCCGGTTTCGCGCGCCGGCCCGCTCTCGCGGCCGCCCAGACCGGTGGCGATACGGCGCAGCGCGCGATCGTTCATGTCCATGCAGCGCGGCCACTGGATTTCCTTCGCATCGATGCGCAGGTCGTTGCCGAAGTGCAGATGGGTGTCGACGAGCGCGGCGAGCAGGTTGTGCGCCGAGGTGATCGCGTGGAAGTCACCGGTGAAGTGCAGGTTGATCTTGTCGATCGGCTCGAGCGACGCCTTTCCGCCACCCGTGGCGCCGCCCTTCATGCCGAACACCGGGCCGAGCGACGGCTCGCGCAATGCGGCGATGGCGCGGTGACCGAGCTTCACGAGGCCCTGGGTGAGGCCGATGGTGTTGACCGTCTTGCCTTCCCCGCTGGTGGTCGGCGTGATCGCCGTCACCAGGATGAGCTTGCCACGCCGTTCTGGAAACCGCTCGAGCGCCTCGAGGCGGATCTTGGCGATGCCGCGGCCGTACGGTTCGAGCAGGTCCTCGGTCAGCCCAAGGGTGTTGGCAATGTCGATGATTGGACGCATAAGGGAAACGCATCATTTTATACACACAACCTTTTCGTGGCTCGCCCCGTCTCATACTTCGAATGTCTAGGTATCCAACCGATTTCCTCCACGGCACGCTCGACACACTGATCCTCAAGACCCTGGCCGGCGGACCCAAACACGGTTACGCGATTGGGAAATCGATCGAGGACGCCACCGATTCCACCATCGAGCTGGAAGAAGGCTCGCTCTACCCGGCGCTCTACCGCCTGGAAAAACGCGGCTGGGTGGATGGCGAATGGGGCATGTCCGAGCTGGGCCGCCGCGCCAAGTTCTACCGGCTGACGCGGATCGGGCGGCAACAGCTCGCCAGCCACACCGCGGCGTGGGCGGAGTTCTCGGCCGCGGTCAACCGGCTGCTGCTCCCTGCCTTCGCTCACACGGAACCTGGTGAGCCTCGCCGAGGTCCCGGCCTAGCGTCTTCCGGACGCCGAGGCGGAAAGGGAGTCTAGCCATGGCGATTCGACAACGACTGCGATCCCTGTTGTGGCGCGTGCCGATCGAGCAGGAAGTGCACGACGAGCTTGCGCATCACATCGACTTGCGGACGCAGGAGTTGATCGACCGCGGAATGGATCCCGTCCGCGCGCGCGAGGAGGCGCGCCGGCGCCTGCAGGACGGACACGTCGCCGCGGAGCTGACGCGTCTCGGGCGGCAACGCAACGAGGCGTGGGCCCGGCGCGATTGGATCGGTGAGCTCACGCAGGACCTGTCGTTCGCGTTCCGCCAAAGCCGCTTGAAACCGGGCTTCACACTCGCGGCGGTGCTGACACTGGCGCTCGGCATCGGTGCGACCACCGCGATCTTCAGCGTGGTCCACGCGGTGGTGTTGAAACCGTACGCGTACGCGGATCCCGATCGCGTGCTGCTCACCTTCTCGATGTGGCGCGGCAACCGCGGCAGCTGGTCGGTCGGCAACTTCGATTATTTCCGCCAGCGCCTGACGACCGTGGAGGAGTTCGCTGCGTCGGCGACCACCAGCTTCAACCTCGCCGACGACGGCGAACCCGAACGCGTGTTCGGCCGCCGCGTCACGCACAACTACTTCACCCTGTTCGGCATTCCGCCGGCCTCCGGACGCACGTTCACGAAGGACGAAGATCAGCCGGGGCGCACCACAGTGGTGGTGCTCAGCGATCGGCTGTGGCGCCGGCGCTTCCACGCCGACCCGTCGATGGTCGGCCGGAAGATCCGGATGAACGGCGTGCCGCACGACGTGATTGGCGTGATGCCGCCGGACATGGATCAGCTGGGTGATCCCGCGGAAGCGTGGATTCCGGTGGGGTTCACGCCGGCGCAACTCGCGATGTACGACGAGTTCTACCTCGATGCGTACGCGCGTCGAAGGGCGGACGTGTCGTTCGAGCAGGTGCGCGGCGAGTTCGTGCGCGTCGCGGAATCGCTCGCCGCGGACCAGCCGTACATGAACACGGAACGCTCCGCCGACATCGAAACGCTGAGCACGTTTCTCGTCGGCGACTATCGCGTGCGGCTGCTGATCCTGCTGGCCGCCGTCGGATTGGTGCTGGTGATCGCGTGCGGCAACGTGGCAAACCTGTTGCTGGCCCGGCTGGCCGCGCGTTCGCGCGAGCTTGCCATTCGCGCCGCCATCGGCGCCGGCCGCGGCCGCATCGTCCGGCAGGTCCTCACCGAAAGCCTGGTGCTGGCCGGCCTCGGCGGTGTCGCCGGCCTGGCGCTGGCGTGGTGGGCGCTGCCGGTCCTGATCCGGCTGGCGCCCGAAGGCGTGCCGCGGCTCGACACCGCGGCGCTGAACGGTCCCGTCATTGGCGCGGCGCTGGCGCTCGCGGTCGCCAGCGCAATGTTCGTCGGCCTGCTCCCGGCATGGCAGGCCACGCGCCGGACGACCCTGACCGAGGATCTCGGCGACGGCAAGGGCGCGCTCGCCGGCTCGATGAAGCCGTGGGTGCGGCAGGTGCTGATCGGCGCGCAAGCCGCGCTGGTGATGATCGTGCTCTCCGGCGCGGCATTGCTGGTGCGCAGCGCGATCAACCTGCAACAGGAGCCGATCGGTTTCGACACGCGCGGCGTGCTGACCGCGCGCATCGCGTTGCCGGCCGCACGCTACGACACGCCCGAACGCGCGCGCACGGCCTATCGCGACATTCTCGATCGACTGCGCTCATCGCCCGGCGTGACCGCAGCGGCGCTCGATTCGCAGGCGCCGCTCGTGGGGGGCGGCGGCTCGAATGGGCTGGTGCCCGAAGGCACAGAGGATCGCGTGCAGTCCATCTCGCACTTCGTGACGCCCGGCTACTTCGACGTGGTGAAGATCCCGGTGAAGGGCGGCCGCACGTTCACGGATCGCGACACGCGCGATACCGAGTTCGTGATGATCGTCAACGAGACGCTGGCGCGGGCGGCGTTCGGATCGGCCGATCCGATCGGCCGGCGAATCAGCTGCTGCGAGGGCGAACCCGGCAAGCCGCACTGGAAGACGGTGATTGGCGTGGTGACCGACGTGAAATCGCGCGGCCCGGCGCAACCGGCGCGGCCGGAGTTCTACCTGCCGATCAACCAGATCCCGGACGTCGCCTGGACCTGGATCGGCCGCTCCATGGTGATGCTCACGCGCGGCGACGACGTGCCGACAATGGCCACGGCGATGCGCGGCGCGGTACGCGGCGTGGACGGCACGCTGCCGCTCTATCGGGTGCTGACGCTCGACGAGGGCCTGCAGCGAATCATGGCGCAGGCGCGCTTCAACACGATGCTGATGACGCTGCTCGCCGCCACCGGCCTGGTGCTGGCGGCGCTCGGCATTTATAGCGTGATCGCGTGGCTGGTGGCGCAGCGCACGCGCGAGATCGGCGTGCGCATGGCGCTCGGCGCCTCGACGGCGGACGTGATCCGCATGACGAGCGTGCACGGCTTGAAGCCGGTTGTTGCCGGCCTGCTGATCGGCGTGGCCGGCGCGCTCGTCACCACGCGCCTGCTGCAAAACCAGTTGTTCGAAGTCGGGCCGCGCGATCCGCTGACGCTGGCCGCCACGGCGGTCGTGCTGTTGATCGTGGGCGGTATGGC
>JALDXK010000503.1:0-4971 GCA_032155105.1 Acidobacteriota bacterium | reverse complement strand
TCGGGATTCTTCTTCTGCGGCATCATGCTGCTGCCGGTGGCCGACGAATCGGCCAGCTCGAAGAAGCCGAACTCCGCGCTCGTCATCAGGATGAAATCCTCGGCGATGCGCGACAGGTGCACCATCGACAGCGCCACGGCGTGCAGGAACGAGGCGGCGAAGTCGCGGTCCGACGAGGCGTCCATGCTGTTGGAGACGACACGCGCGAACCCGAGCTTCTGCGCCAGGAACTGCGTGTCGATGGCGTAGCCGGTGCCCGCGATCGCGCCGGACCCCAGCGTCAGCGCGTTGGCCTCCTCGCGGGCGGCGTCGAGCCGCGCGTGATCGCGGCGCAGCGCCGCGGCATGGCTCAACAGGAAGTGCGACACCAGCACCGGCATCGCGCGCCGCAGGTGCGTATACGACGGCATCAGCGCGTCACCGGCGCGATCGGCCTGGTCGGCAAACGCGGCGATCGTCTCGCGCAGCTTGTGCTGCAGCAGCGGAATGCGGCGCCGCAGGTACAAGCGCAGATCGACGGACACCTGCTCGTTGCGCGATCGCCCCGTATGCAGGCGGCGGCCCGCATCGCCGACGCGCGCCACGAGCTGCCGTTCGACGAAGCTGTGCACATCCTCGTCTCCTCCCGCGACCCACGACGGATCGCGGCGGCCCTGCTCGCGGATCGCCGTGAGGCCCTCCGCGATCGCGGCCGCGTCGTTGTGATCCAGCACGCCCGCCTTCGCGAGTGCTTCCGCCCAGGCGATGCTGCCGGTGACGTCATCTTCGAAGAGACGCCGATCGAACGGGAACGACACGCCGAAATCGAACGCAGCCGGGTCCGGGGCCGAGTCGAAGCGTCCCGACCACAAGGGTTTAGACATTGCGGACCTCGGATTGCGGAGTGCGGACTGAGCGGCCGACCACGGTCGCGGCGCCTTTGAACAGCCGCACCCGAATGGTGCCCGTCATCTGCTCGGAGGTGGCGTTGATGTAGGCATCGATGCCGCCGCGCAACGGATCGAACCACTCGCCGCGATCGATCGCCTCGACGTAGGCGAGCGACACCGCGGTGTCGAAGCGTTGCTGCGACTCCGATGACACGTAGCGCCAGAGCTCGGCGTGCGCCAGGTGCAGCACCACGGCGGCGGGCGCCTCGTAGAACGCGCGCGAGCGCGTGCCGTCGGCGCGCACCTTGATGCGATCGATGCGGCCCACGCCGTGCTCGCCGGCAATCGTCGTCAGGCTGTCGATCAGCTCCACGAGAGACAGCGTCACGCCGTTGATGCCGGTGGCCGCGCCGCGTTCGAAGGTGACCTCGACATGTGCCGGCATGTTGGGGGTGGCCTCGAGGCGCCGCGTGACCTTGAACGCCGCCTCGTCCGGCGTCTCCGTGCCATCGTCGCCGCGGCGGCCGATGGTGCGGCCCCACAGGTTGTCGTCGATGCGATTTTCGGGCGGCACCTGGTCGGCGAGCAGCTCGAGAAAGCCGGCCTCTTCACCGCACGCGATCTCGACCAGGGCCGGGTTCAGCGTGGCCAGCGGCTGCGCAAGCCGCCGCCGATCGCGGCCGCTTGCACCGTGCGACACGTGCGTGGCGTTCTCGATCGCCGCGATCTCGACGAGCGACCGGGCAATGACGGGCCGGCTGAGCGCGGTGGCCATCGGGTAGCGGGAGTCCGACAGCGCGCCGGCCTTGAGAGACGGCAGCACGGTCTCGCGGGCGAAGGCCTCGCGCGCGTCGAGGACGTGCGCGCGCACCGCGCCGTCGGCCATCGCACGATCGCGAATCTCCGACAGCTCGCCGGATTGTCCGAGATCGAGTGTCATGGCCACCACGCTGGCGTCATGATGCTCGGCCAGCCACCGGGCGGCCGCCGACGAACGGGGGCCGCCGGAGTAGGCAAGCACGACGGTCTTTTTCACTGTGCGAGGTCCCTCAGCTTGTTGACCACCGCCTGCGCGTTCTTCGGATCGCGCGCGATGATCAGGATGGTGTCGTCGCCGGCGAGCGTGCCGACTACCTCTTCGAGGCGGGCACGGTCGATGGCGAGCCCGAGCAGCTGCGCCTGGCCCGCGCCGGTCTTGAGCACCACGAGCTGCTGCACCGGCTCGACGTTGACGAGGTACTCGGCGAGCGCCCTGCCCAGCGCGCCGAGCGCAGTTGGCGTGGGCATGGCTTGCGCGTCCGCCGGCTGGTACGCGCCGTCCGACGAGCGCTTGAGCAGGCCAAGCTCCTTGATGTCGCGCGAGAGCGTGGCCTGGGTCACGTCGAACCCACGCGTCGCCAGCCGTTGGCGCAGCTGTTCCTGGTTGCGCACGGCCTCGTGTTCGACGACGTCAAGGATGGCGGATTGCCGCCTGGCTTTCATAGTTATACGTCCGAGTGAATCAGTATACACAAAAACTCATGTTAATCATGCTATTTCCTGTTGACATACGGAAAAGTATGCATGTATAAGTATTCCTCTGGGCGCATAGTTTTCCGGTGTCCAGATCAGATAGGGGTCAGGTCGACTAACGAGATGAGCACACAGGTTGTGAACGAGACGGAAGGAGACCAGCGGGCGACGAAAGACAAGGTCCGCGTGGCGGTGGCCGGCGCTACCGGCTTCGCTGGGCAGGAACTGATCCGCCTGCTGGCGCGCCACCCAAACGTCACCATCACCGTCGCCACCGGCTCACAGGCCACGAGCACTCCGCGGCGCCTTCCCTCGCTCGCGAAGATCTGGGACGGCACCGTGGTGCCGCTGAATGCCGCCGCGTTTGCCGCCGACGTGGTGTTTCTCGCCTTGCCGGAAGCGGCATCGGCGGAGATCGCGCCTTCGCTGCTGTCGTCAGGCCTGCGCGTGATCGATCTATCAGGCGCGTTCCGCCTGCGCGACCGAGCGTCGCGCGCGAAGTGGTATCCGGCAACGGCCGCGCTGCCCGATGGCGTGGCCTATGGCCTGACCGAGTTCGAGCTCGACGCGATCAAGGGCGCGACGCTGCTCTCGAATCCCGGCTGCTACCCGACCGCGTCGCTGCTCGGGCTGCTGCCGCTGCAGCGCGCCGGCCTCTTGAAGCCGGGCGCCGACATCGTCATCGACGCGAAGTCCGGCATCTCGGGCGCGGGCAAGGCCGCGACCGATCGCACGCACTTTTCGGAGAACCACGGCAGCGTGGCGGCCTACAACGCCTTCGGGCACCGCCACACGCCGGAAATGGAACAGGCGCTCGGCCAGGGCGTGACGTTCGTGCCGCACCTGGTGCCGCTCGATCGCGGCATTCTCTCGAGCATGTACGCGCGCCTGGTGCCCGGCACGACGGCGGCGGCGGTGACGACGGCGTTCGAGCGCGCGTATCACGACGCGCCATTTGTGCGTCTTACTGGTGATGCGCTGCCCGAGATCAAGCACGTCGCGCACACGAACTTCTGCGACGTCGGCTGGAAGGTGGACGAGGGCTCGGGGCGCGTGTTCGTCGTCAGCGTGATCGACAACCTGGTGAAGGGCGCCTCAGGCCAGGCGATCCAGAACTTCAACGTGATGTACGGCTTCGATCAGAAGGCGGGCCTCCTGTGAAGCGAGTCGCGGTGTTGAAGCTGGGCGGAGAGCTGATCGAGACGAAAGAGAAACTGAAGCAGATGTGCCGGGCGGTGGTGAACGCCGCGAAGAAAGACCGGCTGGTGATCGTGCACGGGGGCGGCCGCGAGATCGACGCCGCCCTGGCGCAGGTCGGGATTCCGAAGCGGCAGGTCGACGGTCTGCGCGTGACCGACGAAGAGACGCTGAACATCGTGGTGTCGGTGCTGGCCGGATCGATCAACACGAGATTCGTGGCGGCGATCAACGCCGCGGGCGGCAAGGCGGTGGGTCTCACCGGCGCCGATGCCGGCGTGGCGCCAGTCAAGAAGGCGGCGCCGCACAAGGCGACGAGCGGCGAAACGGTGGACCTCGGGCTGGTTGGCATGCCGGTCCCGGCGAAGTCACATGGCGCAATCGAGGCGCTGCTCAAGGCCGGCTGCGTGCCGGTGGTGGCGTGCGTGAGCGCGTCGGCGGACGGACAGATTTACAACGTCAACGCCGATACGTTGGCGGGGTACCTGGCGGCGCGGCTCAAGGCACGACGGCTGGTGATTGCCGGCGCCACGGCGGGCGTGCTCGACAAGAAAAACGAGACCATCAAGAGCCTCGACAAGGAGCGGATCGAGAAGCTCGTGAAGTCGGGCACGGCCAACGCCGGCATGGTCGCGAAGCTTGCGGCGTGCCAGGCCGCGCTCAAGGGCGGCGCGAAGAACGTGGCGATCGTCGACGGGCGCAGCCCGGCGCGGATCGTCAAGGCGTTGAACGGACAGAAGACATCGGCCACGACGAGGGTAATCGATTGAGCAACGTCACCGCGCTCGAAGCACAACACGTCCTGCAGACCTACAAGCGGCAGCCGGTGGTGTTGGTCCGTGGTGAAGGCTCGCGCCTGTTCGACGAGAACGGCACGTCGTACCTCGACTTTCTCTCGGGCATCGGCGTGTGCGTACTCGGCCACGCGCACCCGGGGCTCGCGGCGGTGATTGCCGACCAGGCGAAGACGCTGATTCACACGTCGAACCTGTACTACCACCCGCTGCAGGGGCAGCTGGCGGCGCGGCTGGCGAAGATGTCGGGGCTGCAGCGTACGTTCTTCTGCAACAGCGGCACCGAGGCGGTGGAGGCGTGCCTCAAGTTCGCGCGCCGGTTCTGGTACTCGCAGGGCGTCAAGGACCGCACGCAGTACGTGGCGCTGCAGCACGGCTTCTCTGGCCGCTCGATGGGCGCGCTGTCCGTGACGGCGAATCCGAGCTACCGCGAGCCGTTCGGCCCGCTGATCCCGGGCGTGACGTTCGCCGTGGCAAGCGATCCCGCATCCCTCGCGGCGCTGGTGGACGAAACGACAGCGGCGATCATCGTCGAGCCGGTGCAGGGCGAGGGCGGCGTGCGGCCGATTCCACCCGCCACGATTCAGGCGATCGCCGAG
>JALDXK010000502.1:0-4972 GCA_032155105.1 Acidobacteriota bacterium | reverse complement strand
GCAATTCTTGCCGGGAAGTGATCCTTGCCTGGAAGTGATCCTTGTCGGGAAGTGATCCTTGTCGGGAAGTGATGCCTGTCGGGAGGCGCAGCGAAAATGGCGGAAATCAGGCCACACGCTTACGGTTTCCGTAAAAAGGAAGCAGGTTCACTTTTCATGGCGGAGGCCGGCCCGGTCTTTTGCGGGCGCAAGTAAACGCACCGCGGGCTGCCGTCATAATGTCGGGATGGCCAATCGTGTTGTCCTTGCTAGTACGTTCCTGGTGATCGCCGCAACCGCGTTCGCTCAGACCGCTCCGCCCGCACTCACGTTACCGACCGTCATCGTCACCGCTGAGAGAGAAGCGACCGACATCAAGAACGTGCCCGGCAGCGTCACCGCCGTCACGGCGCAGACCATTACCGACTCGGGGCTGATGGCGATCAGCGACGCGGTGATCTTTGCGCCGAATTCGCTGTTCACCGAGTTCACCGCGCGCAAGGTGAGCAACGCGCGCTTTCGCGGCATCGGCTCGAGCCCGGCCAACCCCGCGATCACGACCTACATCGACGGCGTGCCGCAGCTCAACGCGAACTCGTCGAACATCGAACTGCTCGCCGTCGAGCAGATCGAGTTCGTCCGCGGACCGCAGAGCCCGCTGTTCGGCCGCAACACGCTCGGCGGCATCGTCAACGTCACCACGGCGCGGCCATCGCTGTCGAAGTGGACCGGCTCCGCGTTCGCGCCGTTCGGCAACGTCGGGCACATCGAAGCGCGCGGCCAGGTCTCGGGGCCGATCGGCGACAAGGCGGCGATTGGCTTCGCCGCCGGACGCCAGCAGCGCGACGGCTTCACCACCAATGCGATCACCGGCAACGATCTCGATTATCGCGACGGCACGTTCATGAAGGCGCAGGTCATGATGCTGCCGAACGCGAACTGGGAGACGCGCTTCATCTACGCCTACGAACGCAATCGCGACGGCGACTATGCGCTGGGCGACCTCGACCAGATCCTCATCACGCCGAACCGCGTGGCGCGCGACTTCGAGGGCTTCACCGAGCGCGACATCAACAACGCGACCTTCAACCTGCGCGGCACGGGGCAGAATGTCGCGATCGAGGCGACCACCGGCTTCATCACGTGGGACACGGCGGACGCCACCGACCTGGATTACACCCCGCTGCCGCTCGCCACGCGCACCAACGACGAGAACGATCGCCAGTTCACGCAGGAGGTGCGCCTCGCGTCGCCGGAGAATGCGCCGCTCGCGCTCGGCGACCGGATGCTGCTGAAGTGGCAGGCCGGCGTGGAGTACTTCAACCAGGCCTACGAA
Organism: Acidobacteriota bacterium; assembly: GCA_032155105.1. Classification (GTDB taxonomy): domain Bacteria; phylum Acidobacteriota; class Vicinamibacteria; order Vicinamibacterales; family UBA2999; genus 12-FULL-67-14b. The sequence continues at coordinate 3,657 of JALDXK010000502.1, read as the reverse complement.
CAGGTCGCGATCAACACGCTGAGCGCGGGCGTGCTGTCGCCGCAGATTCCCTTCCCGGTGCAGATGCACTCACCGGAGGCAGCGATCGACAGCACCGGCATCGGCCTCTTCGGTCGCGGCACGCTGACGCTCAACGAGAAGGTCGACCTCACCGCGGGGCTGCGCTACGACCACGAGTCGGGCGATGCGGTGCTGCGCACGTTCCTCGATCCCGCGGTGGCGCCGGAGAACCTCGTCACCGCCGAGCAGTCGTTCAACGACGTGTCGCCGCAATTCGCCGTCGGCTACCGGGCCACGCCGGAACACAACGTGTATGCGTCGGCGGCCCGCGGCTACAAGGCCGGCGGCTACAACCCGGCGGCGCTGCCCGGCAGCGATGCGTACGGCGAGGAACACGCGTGGCACCTCGAGGGCGGCTGGAAGGCGTCGCTGGCTGGCGGCAAGGTCAACGCCACGGCGGCGGTGTTCTTCATCGACTGGGACGATCTGCAGCTCAACGTGCCCAACCCGTTCGTGCCCGGCCAGTTCTACATCGAGAATGTCGGCGCCGCGCGCAGCAACGGCGTCGAGTTCGACGTGACGGCGCGGCCGATGCAGATGCTCGACGTCTTCGGATCGTTCGGATACACGAAGGCGAGCTTTTCAGACGGCACGATGTCGGGCGGCGTGGATGTGTCTGGCAAGCGGATCCCATACACGCCGGACTTCACGGGCCTGCTCGGCGCCCAGCTCAACCTCGGCGTGAACTCGAGAATCAGCGCCTTCGTTCGGGGCGAGTCCGCGTTCACCGGCGCATTCGATTACGACGAGGCCAACACGCGCGGGCAGGACGCCTATGCGGTGGTCAACATGCGCGCCGGGGCCCGCAGCAGGTTTCTGTTCGGCGAGGTGTTCGTCCGCAATGCCTTCCAGACCCGCTACGTGCCAATCGCTATTCCCTACCAGTTTGCAGCGTCCGGGTTCATCGGCGAGAATGGCCGCCCGCGGACCTTTGGGGTCAGCATAGGAGTGACGTTCTGACATGACTACCACCACGCTGACCTCACCGGGCGCCGTTGCAGTTGGCTCGCGCGCGCTGGTGCCAGGGCCGGCGGCGATCACCGCGATCGCCATCGCGTTGGCCGCGTGGTACCTGAATGCCGCCATCAGCTGGCGCCAGGCGGCGCTCTTCGTCGTGGGAGCGCTCGCCGGCGTCGTGCTCTATCACGCCGCGTTCGGGTTCACCTCGGCGTGGCGCGTGTTCATCGCCGATCGCCGCGGCGCCGGACTTCGGGCGCAGATGTTGATGCTGGCGATCACCTGCGCCGTGTTCTTCCCGCTCCTCGCCTCGGGCACGCTGTTCGGACAGCCGCTGCGCGGATCGGTGTCGCCGATCGGCATCGGCGTGGCAGCCGGCGCGTTCATCTTCGGCCTCGGCATGCAACTCGGCGGCGGCTGCGCGTCGGGCACGTTGTTCAGCGTCGGCGGCGGCAGCACCCGCATGCTGATCACGTTGTTCTTCTTCATCATCGGCTCGGTGATCGGCACTGCGCACATGGGCTGGTGGACGGCGCAGCCGGCGTGGCCGGCCACTTCGGTGGTCACCACGCTGGGTCCTTGGGCAGGGCTCGCGGCGAGCGTGATCGTCTTTGGCGGCATCGCGTGGTTCACGATGTTCGAGGAGAGGAAACGGCACGGCCGGCTCGTCGAGGATCTGAAGCCGGCGCGCGGACCACGCTGGTTGCCCGGACCATGGCCGCTCGTCGCAGGCGCGGTCGGTCTCGCCGTGGTCAACATCGCCACGCTGACCATCGGCGGACGCCCATGGGGCGTCACCTCCGCCTTCGCGTTGTGGGGCGCGAAGTGGTTCGAGGCGCTCGGCATCGACGTGGCGTCGTGGTCCTACTGGCAGGCGCCCGCGCAGGCTGCGGCGCTCAGGTCGAGCGTGCTGCTGGACGTCACGTCGGTGATGGATTTCGGGATCATCCTCGGCGCGCTGCTGGCGGCGATTCTCGCCGGCCGGTTCGCTCCGGCGTGGAGGATCTCAGGACCGTCGCTCGCCGCCGCGGTGGCCGGCGGCCTGCTGCTCGGCTACGGCGCGCGCATCGCCTACGGCTGCAACATCGGCGCGTATTTCAGCGGCATCGCGTCGGGCAGCCTGCACGGATGGCTGTGGCTGGTGGCGGCGTTCGCCGGCAACATCGCCGGCACGCGGTTACGGCCGATGTTTGACCTGCCCGTTGAAAGAAGCCGCTCGGCTTGTTGACAGTGCTGGAAAAACAGACACGAAGGACGCGTAGGGCACGAAGAAAACACCTTCCTTTAACGCCAGTGCTGCTAAGCACGTTCGGGCATTCTTGAAAAGTAGTTCTTCGTGACTTCGTGTCCTTCGTGTTTGTTTTTATTCAGCCCGCAGCGCCAACAAAGGATCGACCTTCAACGCGCGCCGGCCTGGTACCAAGCACGCACCCAATGCGGCTCCTGCCACCAACACTGATACGCCGGCAAAGACCAACGGATCGCGTGCGGATACGCCAAACAGCAAGCCGCTGATCAACTGCGCGCTTGCGTACGACAGGGCCGCGCCGATCACCAGGCCGATCCCGACGAGGATCGCGCCTTCGCGCAGCACCAGGCCCATCACGCTGCCCGGCGACGCGCCCAGCGCCACGCGCAAACCGATCTCGGGCACGCGCTGATTCACCGTGTAGGCCATCACGCCGTAGACGCCGGCAATGGCCAGCAGCAACGCCACGCCCGCAAACACCACCAGCAACACGGTGCGAAACCGCGGCGTCGCGGTGGCGCCCGACATCGTCATCTCCATGGTCTCGACCCGCACCGGCACCTCCGGGTAGCGCGCGCGAATCTGCCGCGCCGCGGCCGCGCCGATCGCCAGCGGATCCATCGCGTCCATGCGCAGCACGAGATTCAGCGAGGTCGCCGGCCCCTGGTGCTGCTCATAGGGCATGAATAGCTCGGCCTGCACCGGACGATTCGGTCCGCGCGTGCGCACGTCCTTGACGATGCCGACGATGGTCATCGGATTGGGCGAGTCGAGACCCGCCCGGATCGTGCGGCCGATCGGATCGATGCCAGGGAACGCATCCTTCGCCAGTTGCTCATTGATGATCGCCACGAACGGCGCCTCGAGGCGATCGCCGTCGTTGAAGTCGCGCCCGCGCACCACCGGCACCTGCAGCGTGCGGAAGTATTCTGGTGTCACGACGTTGAAGAGCGCTTGCGGCGATCGCACACCGAGCACGTCGGGTCCCGGCGCGCCCTCCACCCAGTAGCCGCCGTTCGATCGCACGAGCGTGGGCAGCGACGTGACACCGCCGGCGGCCGCGACGCCAGGGATGGCGCGAAGCTCGGTGAGCGAGTTGCGGTAGATCTCGATCGCGCGCGCAAACTGTGGCCGACCCGATACCGGCACCGTGGTCCTGAGCACCACTAGCCGATCACCCTGGAATCCCATGTCGACGCTCGCCAGCGCGATCAGGCTGCGGCCGAGCAGCCCCGCGCCCATCACCAGCGCGACCGCGAGCGCAATCTCCGCCACGACGAACGCCTTGCGCGCCCAGCCGCTGCGCACACCCAGCGCGGAGCCCTTGCCGGTTTGCCGCAAGCCGTCCGCCAGGTCCACGCGCGACACGTGCCACGCCGGCGCCAGGCCGA
>JALDXK010000501.1:0-4975 GCA_032155105.1 Acidobacteriota bacterium | reverse complement strand
TCACCGGGCTGATGCCGCTGCGCCGTGAGTACATGGCGCGCGCGCCGAAGGCCTTGAGCCGCGTCTACGGCGGCACGGGCATCTCGTGGCCGCGCATTGCGGCCAATGGCCGCGTCGACGACACCATCACGCGCATCAAGAAGGAGTACGAAGCCACCGGTGGCACGTTCAGCGAAATTGCGAAGCCGACGGAACTGATGCCAGGGGTGTGGCTCACCGGACCCGTGGCCCGCGTGCATCCGGAGCGCAACTGGAGCGGCACGGGAAAGGTGCGCGGGCCCTCCGGCGAGGTCGAGGACACCGTTCCTGAAGACATGGCGCTGGTCTTCCAAACCGACCAGGGCCTGGTCTACCTGTTTGGCTGCGGCCACGCCGGCGTCATCAACACGCTGGAGCATGGGCGCAAGACGATCGACGCCGCGCCGGTCAAGGCGGTGATCGGCGGCCTGCACTTGTTTGGCGCCGACGACAAGCACCTGGCGTGGACCGCGGCGCAGTTCAAGAACTTCGGCGTACAGCAACTGGTCGGCGCGCATTGCACCGGCGTCGAAGCGGTGTATCGCATCCGCGAGTTGGCCGGCCTCACACGCCAAACCTGCATGGTCGGCGCCGTGGGTGCGTCCTATTCACTCGCCAACGGCATCAACGCCGGACGCATCGCGAAATAACGATGGCGGATCTCGTCGCGCGCGGCGCAGTGAGCGTCGGAGACTCCCCAAAACGGCAGTAGGTGTTCGGTTCCGTAACGCCAGGGCGGGTTCACGGCGGTCGAGGCAATGTGCGGATGTGGTCCACGCGGGGCAAACCGCTGCGCGACGAACTCGAGCGCAGGTTGAAGGGCGTCGGCTGAGCGTGCCGCCGCTTACGAACAGGGAGCAGATCCGCGCCATCCTGCGCTGCGATCCCGTGTGGGGTGTCTATGCATTGGGCGATCTGTCGCCGGCGATGTTTCCGAAGGCCGCTTGGTTCACGCCGGATCTGTCGATGGTCCTGACGGACTACGGCACCTGCATCCTGTTTGCGATGGGCACGGCCAGCATCGGCGAGGCGCTCGCGCACGTGACCTGGCCGGTGCACTTGCAGGTCCGACCTGACGCTCTTGATGAGGTCGCGCGCCACGCGGTGGTCACCGCGAGCCGCGAGATGGTGCGCATGGCCTGGAACCATGTGCCGCCGCCCGATTCTGCGATCGCGGTCGCGCGACTGACCGCGGCCGATGTGCCGACGCTGCTGACGCTCTACAAGGACGGCGAATCATGCGAGGAGTCGCCGGAGTTCTTCTTTCCGTCGATGGTAACGAGCGGTGTCTTCTTCGGCGTGTTCGAGGACGAGGCGCTCATTGCCGCCGCCGGCACCCACCTGGTGTCCCGCGATGAAGGCGCAGCCGCGATCGGCAACGTCTATACGAGGCGTGATCGGCGCGGGCGCGGGTTGAGTCGAGCGGCGATGACGGCGGTGTTACGCGATCTTGCGGACGTCGAAACCGTGGGCCTCAACGTGAGGGCAGATAACGCGGTGGCGATTCGCGTCTACGAATCACTTGGCTTCAGGCCACATTGCGAGTTCCGGGAAGCGATCGCCACGGGATGGAACAATAGGTAGTCCTGGATCCTTAAGCAAATAACTTGGCGAGTGACAGCGTCAATCCCGGCAACAACGGCGTCACGACCGTCGCGTCGTCTGCTGCGCTCAACTGCGCGACCTTCGGTAATCCACCGTCCGCCATACGCCGGTAGATCGTGACGTCGCGGCCCTTCGGATCGACGATCCAGTACTCCCGCACGCCACCGCGATCGAACAACTGCCGCTTAATCCCATGATCGCGTCTTCGCGTGCTCGGCGACAGGATCTCGACGACGAGTGCGGGAGCGCCCTGGATATTCGGCTGCGTGAGTATATCGAGCTGATCCGACGCGACGAACACGAGGTCTGGCTCGACGATGTCCCACGGTGAAAAGACCGTATCGAGCGGCGACAAGAACGCGCGGCCGACTTCAGGATGAGTCTCCAGAAAGCCACCGACCGCGAGATACAGGCGCCCGAGCAGTTCTTGATGCCGCAACACCGGTGAGGGCGTCACGTAGTGCACTCCATCGATGATCTCGTGCCGCATCCCATCGTCCGGGATGCGCACGAAGTCGTCGTAGGTGAGGCGCGTGTCTCGTTGCGAGGTCGACGGCATCGAGTCCTTTCCGTCCACGAATGAATTGTACACTCGGTCACATGGACTGATTCCTGCGAACCGTGTGCCGCAGGAGATCAGGCCTGAATTAGCCGTCGGCTCGTTCCCTCGTCGCAAGATCCGCATCTCACGACGAGGGACGATGTGGCAGAAACTGCGTACTACTTTTTGGGATCGACCAGGGCAGCGTAAACAAGCTTCCGCGACAACGGCCGCACCTGGGGCGAACCGCCAGTCGGCGTGCTTCCGCTGACGTTCTGCATCATGCCGACGACGATGAGATCGTTGGTCGGATCGATCCAGAACCACGTGCCGAAGGCGCCGCCCCAATAGAACGAGTTCTTGCCGTCCGGCAGGTTCGCCTTCGCCGGATCCATCACAATCGCGAAGTCCAACCCGAAGCCGACGCCTTCTTGGGCCGACGTCGGGCCGTAGAGATCGACCTTCACGCCCGGCTCGAGCACGTTCGTGCGCATCAGTTCGACGGTGGAGGATTTCAGTAATCGCTTGCCGTTGGCCTGGCCGCCGCTGAGCAGCATCTGCGCGAACTTGAAGTAATCGCTGGTGGTCGACAGCAGGCCGCCGCTGCCCGACAGGAACACCGGCTTACGCGTCGGGTTGCCCTGCGTCGGCGCAGTGATGATCTTTTTGTCGGGACCGTACGTGTGGATGTTGGTGAGGCGATCCTGTTTCGATGGATCGATCCAGAAGCCCGTGTCCTTCATGCCGAGCGGCTCGAAGATCCGCGTGCTGAGGAACACGTCGAGCGGCTGGCCCGACAACTTCTCGACGACGTAACCCTGGATGTCGACGACTGGCCCGTACGCCCAGTCGGTGCCCGGCTGCGACGCGAGCGGCAGCTTCGCGAGCTTGTCGATCAGCGCCTGCAGCGGTTGCGTGCGGTCGCTGATGGCCTGGCCCTCGTAACTGCCGGAGGTGCCGAATCCAGCCGTGTGGCTCATCAACTGCCGCATCGTCATCGGCTTCGCTTGCGGCACCTCGCCGCTCGGAGACTTCACCTTCAAGCCGGCGAACTCCGGGATGTGCTTCGCGACCGGATCGTCGAGCGTCCACTTTCCTTCTTCCCACAGCATCATCATCGCCACGCCAGCGATCGGCTTGGTCATCGACGCGATGCGGAAGATGGTGTCTTTCGTAACCGGACGCTTCGATTCGAGGTCCTGCACGCCGTAGGCGTCGAAGTGGGCGATCTTGCCGTGGCGCGCCACGCGCGTGGTGACGCCCGCGAGTTTCGCTTCGTCGACCAGCGCGCGGAAGGTGTTCTGGAGTTCCTTCAGGCCCGCTGTGGACAAGCCCACCGACTCGGGAGCGACGATCGGATCATCCGCGCCGAGCGCGGTACCGCCAAGCACAGCCACTGTCGAGATCGCGACGAGACCCTTCGTGAATCGCATGTGTCCCTCCGGCGGCAGAGACGATACCGCTCGGAGGGCTCGAGTGAAAGGGTTTTCTTGCCGGCTCGCCGCGCTTACGCGCGGGCGAAAGACCGGCCGGGTCGCGACGGACGACGGCCGGATCCACCCGATCCATGGCGCGCGCCCGGACGCGATCCGCCGAAGCCACCGCGGTCCGCCTGCGCGCCCGCGCTACGGCGCGACGAGCCGTGCCGGCCACCCTGATGGCGGCGGCCTTCTTCAGGCAAGGCCTCGTGCGACGCAGCGGTGACCGCGAAGCCTTCGACCACGACGTGTTCGACCGGCGACGGCAGCAGGCGCTGAATGTCGCGCAGCAGGTTGCGATCCGCTGGCGAGACCAGCGAAACGGCGCGGCCGGCCAGGCCGGCGCGACCGGTGCGGCCGGCGCGGTGAATGTAATCCTGCGGCACCAGCGGCAGGTCGAAGTTCACCACCAGCGGCAGTTGCGCGATGTCGAGGCCGCGGGCGGCGATGTCGGTGGCCACCAGCACGGTGACGCGGCCGGCCTTGAAGTCGCCGAGCGCCTTGGTGCGCGCCCCCTGGCTCTTGTTGCCATGGATGACCGCAGCATTGATGCCGGCCCGCTCTAGGTACTGGCCCACGCGATTCGAACCGTGCTTGGTCTTGCAGAACACGAGCGCCTGCGCGCCCGGCGTTGCCTTGAGCACGTGCGTCAGCAGGTCGCCCTTGCGCTGATCGGACACCGGGTGCACCTGGTGCGTCACGGTGGCGGCCATCACCTGTCCCTCGGACACGTCCACGCGCTGCGGATCGCGCGTGAAGTCCGCCGAGAGCTTGACCACTTCGGGCGAGAACGTCGCCGAGAACAGCAGCGTCTGGCGCTCGCGCGGCAGCACCTTCAGGATGCGGCGCAGCGGCGGCAGGAAGCCCATGTCGAGCATGCGGTCCGCTTCATCGAGCGTCAGGATCTGGATCCCGGACAAATCGACGGTGCGCTGCTCCATGTGATCGAGGAGGCGGCCCGGCGTGGCGACGATGATGTCGGTGCCGCGCTGGAGTTCTTTCTTCTGCGGCACGATCGACACACCGCCGAAGATCGCGGTGACGCGCAGGTTCGCCGGCACGCCATAGGTCGACAGCGACTTGTGCACCTGCAGCGCCAGTTCGCGCGTCGGCACGAGGACTAGCGCGCGCGGCTTGCGCAAGCCGGCCGGGGCACCGCCCCGAACCAGCAAGCGGTCGATCATCGGCAGACCGAAGGCGGCGGTCTTGCCGGTGCCTGTCTGCGCGCGGGCCAGCAGGTCGCGGCCCGTCAGCACGATTGGAATGGACTTCTCCTGCACCGGCGTGGGCGTGGTGTAGCCCAGGCGAGCAAGCGGATTGGAAAGCGAGGGCG
>JALDXK010000500.1:0-5003 GCA_032155105.1 Acidobacteriota bacterium | reverse complement strand
GCCGCGCTTATCCAGACACTCCCAAAGAGTCAAAATCACTGTGACGAGCTACTAGCCGCTCTTATGCGTCCGAGCGTCTGACCGGAAGCGAAGTTGGCCAGACGTGTTCGTCTGTGCTGCGCGGGTCCACCTCGGCAGGTTGGTCAGATCGAGGACGCTGTCGACGCGTTGGGGGTGAAAGGGATCGGGCTCGCGGGGACATCGCCGCCCCGCTTTTTCAGGGTCCGGACGGTTGTAGCGCGAGCGCGACGAGGCTGAACGTCTCGGCCTCGGGACAGCATGAGGCGAGCGCGATGCGAATGCGGCTCGCGGTCTCGATGACGCGGCCGGCGATCTTCAGGAGACGCAGACGTATGCTAGCGAACTCGGTGTGGCGCAGCGGATTCCAACTCGGGATCGCGGCGCGCAGGTCGTGCAGCAGCCAGTAGGCGCCGGTGTGCAGGAGGAGCCGCATCTGGTTGGCGAGCGGCGAGCGGCAACTGGTGCGATCGGACGAAAGCTGAGCCTTGTGCTGCTTGATCAAGTTCTCGGCCTGCCCGCGGGCGCAGTAGTCCGTTTCATAAATGTGCTCGGCATCGCCCTGCTTCAGCGAGGTGACGACGTAGCGGATGTCGATGCCTCGGCGCAGCATGTCGTCGGCGTGGCTGGCGCTGGCCTCGATCCGCGCCACGACGCGCCGCTCTCTGTCCCACGACTTGGCCGCGTAGCGGGTCTCGGCAAAGCCGCGCAGAACCTCTGCCTGGCTCTCGGCCCTACGCACCCGGATATCGTCGGCAGCCGGCTCGACGAGGCGATCGAGCACGACATTGCCGGAGAGCCCAAAAATGTATTCGACACCGTTGTTCTCGCACCACGTCATCGCTTCCGCGCGGCCGTAATGGCCGTCGCCACGGATGGTGATGTGGGTCTCGGGCCAGTGCCGGCGGATACGTCCGATCAGGCGGCTGAGAAGCTTGCGGACCTCCTTGCCCGACGGGGTCTTGCCGGGACGCAGTATCACCACCACCGGCCGTCCCGTCGCCGTATCGTAGACATGGATCGGCAGAAAGCAGCGCTCGTCATAATGCGCATTCCATTGCGCCAGCCGCTGGTGGCCGTGCACGACGTCGACCGTGTCGTCGATGTCCAACACCACAGACCGCGGCGGCTTCGCGTAGCTCCGGCACCAGATGTCGACGAGCGCGTAGGTGAGGCGGATAATCTCGCGCAGCGTCGGCGCATTCTCCCAGCGCGAGATGGTCGGCTGCGAGCACAGGTCCGCCCCGCTGTCGGGCAAACGTCCGCACGCCAGCTTGAAGGCCGGGTCGCAGCGCAGCCAGTCGAAGTCGTTGCCATCGGGATAGCCGCAACCGATTGCCAGCATGCGGGCGCGCAGCACGTCGGCGACCGTATGTGTGATGTGCGAGGGATCGCGCCGGTCGGCAATGTGCGCTGCAAGCGTGTCCGCGACTTTGCGGCGGCGTTCGGCCAGCGCAAGCAGCATCACGCCGCTGTTGGAGGACAGCCGGCCTCCATCAATCGCGGCTGTGACTTTCTTGCGCGAAACCGATGGCAGGCTAAAGCTGAGTTGGCTATCGTCGGTCATGGCGGGTGTGGGCAGCGAAGCGGACGCGCGAAGGGTTGGTCTTCAACACCCATTCCCTATGCGGGTTCAACGCTTTGCGCCATACCCGTCAGCTCAAAATGCATCCCGCCTGAATAAGATGGGCTAGCAGGCTGCTGAAAAAGTTTAGCGCGAGGCCGACTGTACCGATGCTTTGGCGAGTGAGAGGGGATTCGAAGGGTGGCCAGCGCCGGTTCTGGCAGGGTGTTTGGGGTGATTTTGCGTCATCTTCGACACTCCAGGCAGACTCATCCTCATTCTATCGCGGCGCAAATTTTCGGGATGCGGACGAGATTGTAGGCCGCCGCCGTCAGCACGAAGAACCATTCGACCAGGTCGCGTCCGCAATGGCGGGTCTTGCGCAGACCGCCGACGGTCTTGATCCATCCGAACGGCTCTTCGATCTGCTTACGCTTGATCGTGCTGATGCGATAACCAGGATGCCGGGTCGTGCGCGCATCGATCGCCGAGCGGCGGTTGGCATTGTTCTGCGAGACGTGCGGCGTACAGCCGCGCTCGCGGCAACCCGCGACGAAGTCGGCAGTGTCATAGTTCTTGTCGCCGCCCACCGTGCTGCCGGGCTTGGCATTGTGCTCGATCATGTCGAGCGCGGTGGCGCGCTCGGCCGTGCCGTTGGCTTCGGTCAATCGCGCATCGACGATGAGCCCGTTGCGGTTCTCCGTCATCAGATGGCCCATATGGCAGAGCTTGGCCTCTTTGCCGGCGCCCTTGCGGAACAAGCGCGCGTCCGGATCGGTGGTCGAGGAATGCGTGTCGTTGCGCCGCTTCTCACCATGGAAGTTGCGCTCGGCGTTGCGCCCGCCGCTGCCGCCGCCCTGCCGCGAAGGCGGATCGCCGCCGTCCTTCGGGACAAAGCTTTTCATGCTGGCCCAGGCCTCGATCAGCGTGCCGTCGACCGAGAAGTGCTCGCTGGAGAGCAGCTTGCGCACCTGCGGCAGGTTCAGCACGGCGACAAAGAACTTGTTCGCAATATCGCCGTCGAGCAGCCGGTCCCGGTTCTTGCAGAACACCGTTGCATCCCACACCGCATCGTCCGCCGAGAGCCCGACGAACCAGCGGAACAACAGATTGTAGTCGAGTTGCTCCATCAGTTGCCGCTCCGACCGCACGGTGTAGAACGCCTGCAGCAGCAACGCGCGCAGCAGCCGCTCCGGCGGGATCGACGGCCGCCCGTCGCGCGAATACAAGCGATCGAACGAACGCGACAGGTCTCGCAGGGCCACGTCAACGAGTTCACGGATTGCCCGCAACGGATGATCCGCCGGAATGCGAGATTCCAATCGCACGTAGCTGAAAAAACCTTCAGACCGCTGATCTTCGCCGCGCATCACATTCCTCGACACATAGGAATCAACAACATGCACGGAATCACACTCCAGACGCCCCGCAAAACGACTTTTTCAGCAACCTGCTAGTAGCTCGTCACAGTGATTTTGACGGTTTGATACCGAGCCAGTTTAGGATCGGCAAGTTTTCTGAAGGCAGGATGAGTTCGATGCTTCTAGGGATGCCGGGTTGACGGCGAATAAGGCCGTTGCGTTCGAGCGTGACGATCATCTGGTGGACCGAAGGCGGACTGACGCGGAAGTGGCGCTGCAGATCGGTTTCGGCGGGTGGCCGTCCGAACATGTGCGAGTAGGTATAGATGAAGGCCAGGTAGTGGCCCTGCTTCTCGGTAAAGAGTGCGCCTGATTTTTGACTCATCGATCGATTCGTCCGGGGCCTCCGACAGGGAGGTGAAGGATGAATGTACGTTACCGGGTCGAATTGAGCCAAGCCGAGCGGGACGAGTTGACGGCGATGCTGAGCGGCGGCAAGCATGCCGCCCGCAAGCTCAAGCGGGCCCAGATTTTGCTGGCGGCCGACGCCGGCAGCGGTGACGAGGAGATTGCCCGAACCGTTCGGACAAGTGGCTCCACCGTTTATCGGACCAAGCGCCGCTTCGTGGAAGGTAATCTCGATCGGGCCTTGAGCGAGGAGCCGCGTCCCGGTGCGGAGCGCAAGCTGACCGGCAAGGAAGAAGCGCTGCTGGTGGCGACCGCATGTGCCAAGCCGCCTGCTGGCCGCAGGCGCTGGACGCTGGCGCTGCTGGCCGACGCTATGGTCGAACTCACCGACCACGACAGCCTGTCGGGCGAGACCGTGCGCCGCCGGCTGGCCGAGAATGACCTCAAGCCATGGCGCAGGGACATGTGGTGCATTCCCCAGGTCGACGGCGAATACGTCGCCCGCATGGAAGATGTGCTCGATCTCTACGCCGAAGCGTCTGATCCAAAGCGGCCGCTGGTCTGCTTCGACGAGACCCCGGTCCAACTCATCGGCGAGGTGCGCCAGCCGATCCCGGCCGAGCCGGGAAAGCGCGAGCGCTACGATTACGAGTACCGCCGCAACGGCACCGTCAATCTCTTCGTCGCCTTCGACCCGCATCGGGCCTGGCGCAGGGTCAAGGTCACCGAACGGCGCACCGCCGTGGACTACGCTCACTGCATGCGCGAACTTGTCGATGTCCACTATCCCAAGGCCGCCTGCATCCGTGTCGTGCAGGACAACCTGTCGATCCATAGCCCCGGCGCCCTCTACCAGGCCTTTGCGCCCGCCGAGGCCCGCCGCATCCTGCGCCGCCTCGAGTTCCACTACACCCCGAAGCATGCCAGTTGGCTCAACATGGTCGAGATCGAGATCGGCGTGCTCCAGGGCCAGTGTCTCAGCCGTCGAATCGACGATCCGAAATGGCTCCGAAACGAGATCGCCGCTTGGGAGCGACAGCGAAACAAAGCTCGCGCTCGCATCAATTGGATGTTCACAACCGACAAAGCACGAGCCAAAATCGGCCGCGCTTATCCAGACACTCCCAAAGAGTCAAAATCACTGTGACGAGCTACTAGAGTCTGATGCGCTTAGGTTGGATAGCCTGAGTTTTTGAAATAGTTGGCGCATTCCTGGGGCGTGAAGGTCCCGAGGATTTGGCCGATGGCGGCGCAGACGGCTTCGAGCGTGCGCGCTGCGGCCTTTCGCAACAGATGCTTGAACTTGGCAAAGACTTGCTCGATCGGGTTCAGGTCGGGCGAGTACTTCGGTAAGAAGAACAGTTTAGCACCGGCGGAGCGGATGAGCTCGCGCACCGCCTTGCCTTTGTGGCTGCCGAGATTGTCCATGATGACGATGTCGCCTTCGCGCAGCGTCGGCACAAGGACCCTCTCGACATAGGTTCGGAAAGTCTCGCCATCGATTGGTCCCTCAAGAAGCCAGGGCGCTTCGATTCGATCGAGGCGCAGTGCAGCCACGAAGGTCATTGTCGTCCAGCGTCGCTGTGGGACCTTTGCAACCAGGCGCTTGCCGAGCGGCGGCCGGCGGAGCGCCCAGCGGCGGCCGGCGGCGT
>JALDXK010000499.1:0-5004 GCA_032155105.1 Acidobacteriota bacterium | reverse complement strand
GCCTATTACCAGGAGGTCGGCCGGGCCGGGCGCGACGGCCTGCCGGCGGACACGCTGACGCTCTACGGGCTCGACGACATTCGGCTCCGCCGCCGCCAGATCGACGCGACCGATTTGCCGCCTGACCTGCAGGTGGTGCCCGAAGAGTCATCCACGCCGTCGCTCGCGTTGCCGGAGGAAGGCGTCGATCTGCCGTCGCTCGTCGCGCAGATTGAGAAGGAAATGATCACCCGCGCCCTTCAGCGCACCGACAACAACAAGGGCGCCGCTGCGCGGCTGCTGGGACTCAAAAGGACGACACTGGTAGAAAAGCTGAAACGATTCTAGATCTCAGATCTCAGATCGACTAACCGCGGGTCAGTCGTTCGATGTCCGCGAGATCCTGCGGCCGGGCCACAGCGCGCTTGTTCTGAATCAACTCGTTGCGACCGATGATATGAATCGGTTCTGAGCCGTACGTTGATTGGGCGCGGCCGTGCCAGGCGTCCGCGAACGCCACGCCGGTAATCGACGTCACGATGTCGATTCGATTGGGTGCGACGCCGAGTTGCACGACGATGTCGGGTGTTGCCAGCTCCGCTACGGTCAGCTCCGACATCGGCGCGCCGAACGCAGCCAGCGCGTGCCACACGGCTGTGGCGTTGTCATCGGTCGGTTCGACCCAGATGTCGAGATCCTTGGTGTACCTGGGCTCAGCGTGGAAGGAAAAGGCGTAACCGCCGATCAGCAGGTACCGGGCGCTAGCGGCGTTCAACGCGGAGAACATATCGCTGAAGTCGGGGTTCAGCGGCATCCGGTGTCCTCCAGGCAGTGAATTCGCAGACCAGATCCCAGACCAGGGCCAGCCGATCCTTCTGGGGCACGGCCGCCCAGTATTCATCGTTCATGCGATCGTTATCTTCGAGCGATCCTTTGCGAAGCGTGACGCGGCGCGTGCTCACTAAACAATTTTACCTCAGGAGTGAGGGCGGCCGTTCAGCGGCGCCTGATGACTTGATCGGTGAAAATCGTGACGTCGCCGGCCTGTTGCAGCACCAAGTCCAGCGGTGTCGATCGCTGCGTCTTCGACAATGCCGCCTGCAGTACGGGTAACTTCCTCGGACCCACGGCGATCAGCCAGATCCTTCGCGTCTGCAGCAGGAACGGCAGCGTCAACGACAGCCGTCGCCTCGGCGGACGCGGCGCATCTTCGACCGCGATTGTCTTGAGCGCAAGACCGTCGGGCGAGGGTAGAGGAGCGTGAGTCGAGCCGCCCGGGAACAGCGCGCACACGTGACCATCCTCGCCCACGCCAACGATCGCGAGATCGAGCGGGCGGCTGTTCAGTTCCGTCGTGAGCACTTCGTCGTACTTCTGCGCCGCCTGGCCGAGATCGGAGGTGTCTGCCGGCATCCTGATCGCCCGAGGCGCCTTCGCCCCCAGCGGCCCGAGCAGCATCCGCTCCGCGATGCCGTAGTTCGACTCGGGATCGTCGGCGGGCACGGCGTGCTCGTCGGTCCAGAACAGCGTGATCTTCGACCAGTCCACCTGCGCCGCCCGCAGGGCAGGAAGAAACAGGAGCGCGGTGCCATCTCCAGACAATGCGCATGATCGGCCCTCCTCAGCCCACTCCTGAAACATGTCGGTGAGCAGGCCCCTGAGCTCGGGTACAGGCGCATGAACGAGTTCCATCTTCCAGTAGGATGGTGGTTGCAGGTCGGGCTGACAACTGGAAACTGTCAACTGAACTGCCAACTGTTGACCGAAACTCTTAACTGCCGACTGTCGACTGTACACTGTCTCTAATGCCTCCTCGCTACGCCTACTGGACCATCCTCATCGGCACCGAGCCCACGTCTTTTCGCAGTGGCTCGCAGGAAGAGCTGTTGCCTACACTGAAGCGGCTGCAGGCACGGCAGGCCGAAGCCCGGATGGTGTGGTTTCAGAACGGCAAGATCTGGGACACCCGCATCGACGCGCAAGAAGCGATGCGTGCGCGCGGCGAGATGGGTCGAAGAGGTGACACGCGCCAGTCGGGCGGTGGCTTCCGCTCGCGGAACGACAAACCACAGGTAGAACGTCGCGATGAATCCGGGAAGCTGGAGTGGCAACCGAAGGGCGACAGCGGCCAACGCCCCGAGCGTCGTGATCGATCCGAACGGCCGGCGTGGAAGCCCAAAGGTGAAGGCGGAGCCGAGAGGCCTGCCTGGAAACCGAAAGGCTCCTTTAAGGACGACTCACGAGGCCACAAGCCTTTTGAGCGTGACGACAGACCCGAGTGGAAGCCGAAGGCTCCGTATGGTCGATCCGCGGAAGGCGGCGCGCCGCGACCGAGCTCCGGTCGTGAGAGCGGATCACGAACGGAATGGAAACCCAAACCATTCGGGGCGCGGCCGAAGTCCGATTGGAAGCCGAAGTCAGATTGGAAGTCGAAGCCCACTGGCCGTAGCGCCCCGCGGACGGGCCGCTCTGAAGGAAAACTCGATTGGAAACCGAAGTCAGAAGGCACTTCCGGCTCACGGTTCCCGGCTCCCCGCGCGCGGAGCGACCGTCCCGCCTGGAAACCAAAGGGCGAATCGACGGGCACTCGCGAGAAGCGCGCCTGGGTACCCAAAGAGGAATACAAGAAGTCTCAGGGCATCGAAGCAAAGAAGGATAAGAACTGGCGTCCTGGCGGCGACCACAAGGATCCGCGTCAGAAGTACAAGGACGCCAAGAAGGCCAAGTGGGGCCGCTTCAAGCAGAACATCCGCAAGACGTGGGAGAAGAAGGCGGGCGGCCGGAAGAAGAAGGACGATGAATGATCCAGCACGTCGTCCTGTTCCGGCCCAAGACGTCGTTATCCGAGCCCGATCGCGACGCCTTGATTGCCGCGCTACGCTTGGCCGTTGCTGGCATCCCCTCCATTCGCCGCGCCACCATCGGCAAGCGCGTCCTTCTCAATCGTCCAGGCTATGAAACACAAATGGCCGAGCACTTTGAGTACTCGGCCATTCTCGAGTTCGATTCCGAAGCGGGCCTACGCGCCTATCTCGACCATCCCTCGCATGTCGATTTGGGAAAGCGGCTCTCTCAAGCCGCCGAGGCTGTGCTCGCCTACGATTTCACCTCGATAGATCCAGCCCAGCTCTCGTGAAGTTCTTCACGAGGTGCGTTGACAATGAACTGCGTGATCAATGACTTCTCGACGCGCGTTCGAGCCTCGATCGTTACGGCTCAACCAGTTATGACCACGGCATCGCGGCACACCGCTTGGACTACCGGCGTGCGTGATTACTCCCTCGATCATCGTCACCACCATTATGCTGACACTTGGTACTGCGTCGTGGGCGTCAGCTCAGTCGGCAGTGCCAACCCCCGTGACCAACGAAGAACCTCGTGGCGAACAACTACCGCCTTAGCGCGCGACCGCGGTAAAGCGGTTGCCCCGACCCAGGGCCGCGCGTTTCATGGCATCGAGGAAGGCCTTGAGATCGGCAGGTCCGTCCGACGCCTCCTTGTGCACACGCCTCATGTCGAGCGTTTCATACGCGGGTGCCACCACGTTCCGGAAACCCGCCGCCTTCACCAGCCCATCAGCGAGGGTAGAGTCGACTACGCCTTGCTCCTGCAGCAACCTGAACGCGCCGGCATAAGTAGCAGGCGCACCGAATCCAAGCTGCACGCACGCCGACAAGGCCAGGTCGAGGGTTCCCTGGGTGGCCTGCCACAAATGGAGAATGACGGCATCACAGGCGTCGGTCGCGGCAACGAAGCCGGCCGGGTCCGCGCCTTGAATCGAAGCAGGGCCGACGCGCGCGCCAGGTCGGCCAGGTCGATGGAGTCGGCGTCGAGTGCTTCACTCAGATGGGCGAGGAAGGCGTCCGGGTCGAACTGGTCATCGCCCACGAAGCCGAAGTCCCAGTCGCTATCGGGCCGGTGCTGCCCCCGGGCCCGCGATCCATGGAGCACAAATAGCGCCAAGCAGCGGGCCGCCTCCGCCCGCGCGACAACGGCCTTCAGATGCTGCTCCACGGCTACTGATTCTACGCGCAGCGGATGGCGGGGACCGGCACTCACCCTCAGGCACCCTACGCATCGTAGGCACCACGCACTGTACGCATGATACGCACCGTACGCACGTTACGCACCTTGGTTTAGGCCAATTGCTTTTTTCAGCGACCGCATGAGGCTCGGCTGGCTGCGAATATCGTCGAGTTGTACGAGAAGCGCTAACGCCTCGCTGATCGTCAACACCGGCCGCACGCCGAGCCGCTTCGCGCCGGGCGGCACGTCGCTCAGGTTGCCGTGCCACACCAGGATGACCTTGGCTTGTGACTCGACGGCGATGTCGAGGCAGTTTTCCGGCCGATCGTCGACGAACGCGTCGAGGGCCAGCGCGTCGGCAATTTTCCCGCGCGAGCGCTGCACCACGTAGACGCTCGGAAACTGAAACCCATGCGCTTCGAGCCAGCGTTGCGACTGCAACTGCACCAGCTCGCCCTTGGTAGACGGCCTCGTCGTCAAAAAAATTATCTCCCACCGCCGCTCGTGCGCTGCCTTCGCGATGCGCGAGATGATGCCCGGCTCGAGCTCGGGGAGGGTGGTCCAGAAGTTCTCAATCTCCTTGACGTGATCCCAGAGCTGCCCCTGCTGGCGCGACGTGAGGTGCAGTTCCTGCAGGGCGTCCGACGCGGCCTGGTCGTCCTCGAGCTTCGGCTTGCCGCCCTCTTCCTTACCGATTACCTGCGGCTGGGTCGGCGTGACTTCCGCCTTGCGCAGCACCTCGTCGCCAAACAGCTTCACCGCCTCGCGCCGCAGCGCGAAGTACATGTCGGCAACGGTGCCGTCGAGGTCGAACCCAACACGTAGGGGCATATGTCTCTTTGCTGTATCGGCCGCTGGGAGAACGGTCAGACAGTCAACCGTATACGCATTCGCGGCCCAAATTCAAACAGCTGCGCTCACGAGGTCCGGGGCACACCGAGGGCATGCTCGGTATTCTTCACGAATTGTGGGCCGGTTGCGCTGTACGGCAGGGGGGGG
>JALDXK010000498.1:0-5014 GCA_032155105.1 Acidobacteriota bacterium | reverse complement strand
GCCGATCGATGCCGGCGCGCGCGAGTGGTGGCAGGCCCGGGGCGTCGATGCGGTACGCGCCGCTACCGTCGGCGGCGACGATTACGAGCTGGTGTTTGCCGTGCCCGCGAAAGGCGGGGGCGCACTGCGCAGGGTCGCGAAACACGTGGCAGACCCGGCGCTGACCAAGATTGGCGTGTTTACCAGGGACGCGCGCGAGCGGGTCCTCGTGAGAGACGGGAAAGAGGAAGCACTACCGAAGGGCTTCGAACATTTTGCGAATCGCTGACTCCTACCTCCGGAAAGTGATCGCGACGTTGGTGGTCGCGCTGGTCTTCGTGTTCGTCCAGCAGACCGCGACTCGCGATTCGCGATCGGAAGCGACCGCCACCAGGGTCGTTGAGACGGGCGTGTTGCCGCAGGCCGGCGCCCGGCTGCAGTTCCGCGCCACGGCGTACTGCAAGGGCGAAATCACGGCGTCGGGCGCCGGCGTGCGCACCGGCATTGCCGCCGCCGACCCGGCGATCCTTCCCGTCGGCAGCGTCGTCCGGCTCGAGACACCGAACCCGCGCTACAGCGGTGTATGGACGATCATGGACACCGGACCCGCGGTCCGTGGTCGCAGCGTCGACCTGTATCTCTGGAGCTGCAAGGAGGCGCTGCAATTCGGCCGGCGTTCGGTGCGCCTCACGGTGCTGCGCCTTGGCTGGAGTCCGGAAAACAGCATTCCTGGCGTGGTCGACTCGCTGTTCCGTAAGCGCGAGGCGGACGCGAAGCAAGCCGCACCACCGGTGACGGTCCCGCCGGTGACAACTCCTGACACGAAATAGTTCCTCGCCTGAAGCGGGGCTGATAATATTCCGCTCCTATGCATGCATTGTATGTACTGCTTCCGGCGCTCGGCATCCTTGCCATCGCCTACAGGTACTACAGCGCGTTCATCGCCACGCGAGTGTGGATGCTGGACGACGCACGGAAGACCCCTGCTCATACGAAGTACGACGGTGCGAACTACTACCCCACGACCAAGTGGGTGATGTTCGGCCATCACTTCGCCGCCATCACCGGCGCCGGACCGCTGGTCGGGCCGATGCTCGCGGCGCAGTTCGGCTACGCGCCGGGCTTCATCTGGCTCGTCGCCGGATGCTGCATTGCCGGTGCGGTCCACGACTCGATGGTCCTCTGGGCCTCGGTGCGCCGCGGCGGCAAGTCGCTGCCCGACATCGTCAAGCAGGAGATCAGCCCGACCATGGGCTTTGTGGCGGCGATCACCATCCTGTTCATCCTGGTGGTCGCCCTCGCCGGCCTGGGCGTGGCATTCGTCAATGCGCTGGCCGACAGCGTGTGGGGCACGTTCACGGTGGGCATGACCATTCCGCTTGGTATGTTCATGGGCTTCTGGATGTATGTGTGGCGCAAGGGGAAAATCACCGAAGCCACCGTCCTCGGCGTCGTGGGGCTGCTCATCGCCCTGTGGGCAGGCGAACCGATCAGCCGCTCGGATTCGTGGTTCGCCGGCCTGTTCCATTTGTCGCGCACGCAAATCGTGATCGCGCTCGCGGTGTACGGGTTTGCCGCATCGATGCTGCCGGTGTGGCTGCTGCTCTCACCGCGCGGTTACCTGAGCTCGTTCACCAAGATCGGCACGATCTTCCTGCTCGCCATCGGCGTCATCATCGTCAACCCCGAGTTGAAGATGCCGGCGCTCAGCGAATTCGCCGGCGGCGGCGGGCCGATCATCCCGGGCCCGCTGTTCCCGTTCTGCTTCATCACCATCGCGTGCGGCGCGATCTCGGGCTTCCACGCGCTGATTAGCTCCGGCACCACGCCGAAGATGATCGACAAGGAAAGCGACATCCGGCCGGTCGGTTACGGTGCGATGTTGATCGAAGGCCTCGTCGGTATCATGGCCCTGATCGCCGCGGCATCTATGGCGCCTGGCGATTACTTCGCGATCAACGTGCCGCCCGCGACTTACGCCAACCTGGTATTCGAAGGCCAGCAGATGGTGCCCGTCAACGTACCGGCCATCGAAGCCGCGGTGGGCGAAAACGTCATTGGCCGCACCGGCGGCGCGGTGTCGCTCGCCGTCGGCATGGCGCAGATCTTCGCCGCCCTGCCCGGCATGCAGGGGCTCCTCGCCTACTGGTATCACTTCGCAATCATGTTCGATGCGCTGTTCATCCTGACGACGATCGACTCGGGCACGCGTGTGGGTCGATTCCTGTTGCAGGAGTTCATGGGCCGCGCCTACGCGCCCTTCGCGCGTCACGACAACTGGGTTGCTGGAGCGGTGGCCACCTCCTTGATGGTGGTGTCGTGGTCGTACTTCATCTACACAGGACAGATCAACACGATCTGGCCGATGTTCGCGGTCGGCAACCAATTACTCGCGTCGGTGGCGCTGGCCGTGTGCACGAGCATCCTGATCAACATGGGCCGGGCCAAGTACATCTGGGTGACGCTGGTGCCGCTGGCGTTCCTCTCCGTCAACACGCTCTATGGCGGCGTCCTGAACATCACCGGTAACTACTACCCGCTCGCGACCGGCGCCAATGCGGCACGGCACACTGAAGGGTGGATCCTGACCATCTGCACGGTGTTGATGCTGGTGCTGGCCGTGACCATCCTCGGCGCGGCGATGCAGAAATGGTTCTCGGTGCTCAGCGGCGGGCCTGCGCCCGCCACGGCGGAGCAAGGGTAAATGCCCGCACGTTCGACCCGGTTTACGCCAGCCAACGCTGGCGTAAGCCTGGCTCAGGGCTGGTGGAGTTTCGTGCAGGGCGTCCGGGGGTTTTTCCGGGCCCTTTACGAGACTCCGCCAGGCTGTTGAGGGATGGACGTGCGCGGCCTGGACGGTCGCAAAGATTCCTGGGGCATCCGCCGATAACAGATCTGGTATCCTTGCTGGGTCTGCTCTCCCAGCAGGCTTAGGCGCCCTCCCCCCGGGGCGTGGTCCGCAACCGCGGGCGGAAAATCGTCAACTCGTTTGTCACCAGGTTCTAGGCGAGATCTGTTTATGGGAATGTCCGTCTGCCGTGTGTACGTATTGTCCGGCTTGATCACGCTCGGGTTGCTGGCAGCGCCGCTGGCCGCCGAAGCGCAGTACCGTCCGGGTGCCGCGGTCGAAACCGTCGGCGAGGATTACCACATCGAAGCCGCGTGGAGCTGGTGGGACGCACAACCGTCGCTCCTCATCAACTCGGAGTCGCTCGAGATCCTGGGCACCGACGTCGACCTGATTTCGGATCTGGGCATCACCAAGAAGCGGCTCGCCAAGTTCGACGTCGTGCTGCGACCCGGCCAGAAGCACCGCTTTCGGTTCCAGCGGCTGCCAATCAAGTACGAGGTGGACGCGTTCCCGGTGACACGTGAGTTCGTCTTCAACGGGCAGCGGTATCGCGTCGGCATCCCAGTCACCACCTCGGTAGATTTCACGACCTACCGCTTTGGCTACGAGTACGATTTCTTCTATACGCGGCGCGGCTTCCTGGGCGCCCTGGTCGACGTGAAGTACACCAACGTGGACGTCTCGCTCGATAGCCCGATCGGCGCGGAGTTCGTGAAGGCGGCAGCGCCGATTCCGACGATCGGAATCGTCGGCCGCGGCTACATCCTGAAGAACCTCGCCGTGAATGCGGAGGTGTCGCTCTTCCGCATGCCCGAGAGCCTCAGTGAACAGCTCGACGGCAGCGGCAGCTACACCGATCTGGATTTCAACGGCACCTTCAATTTCAACCGCCACGCCGGCGCACAGTTTGGCTGGAAGCGAACGACGGTGTTCTACGACGTCGAATTCGACTCCGGCAACCTGAAGTTCTCGGGACTGTATTTCGGCGGCGTGGTGCGGTACTAAGGTTTCCGCGCCAGTACCAGCAGCGAACTTCCAATCGGCATGTTGACGGCGCGTAACGCGAGCGCCTCGAGCGAGACCAACGCCGTCAACGCCGCGTTCACGGGCGCGCTTGGCACCGTGATCTCCCCTTCACCGGCCTGCACCTCTGCCCCACCCGCCGCGATCCGGTGCCACAGGCGCACCGGCAACATGAGCGGCAGCAGCGACATGTGATCGAAGGTCAGACGATCGATCCGGAAGCCACCGTGCTCGACGATCGATCGCAGGCGCGACGGCGTGTAGCGCCGCACTTCTTCCGACAGCACCGAATGCTTGCCGTGCAGGATCTCGAGCGCGGCGACGTGCAGCAACAGCCATCCGCCGGGCTTGAGCACACGCGCCGCTTCGCTGATCGCCGCCCGCTCGACCTCGTCCGGCAGACACTGAAACACGTCGAACGACGTGACGACATCAAACGTGCCGCTTGCAAACGGGATCTGGGCGATGCTGGCCTGCGCCACCGAGTGGCCGTGCGCCCTGGCAAAACGCACACCGGTGCCGGTGAGGTCGAAGCCAACCGCGCGCCCGAACGCGCGCAGCATCTGCAGGTTCGATCCGGTGCCGCAGCCGCAATCGAGGATACGTGGCCGATTCACACCGGCCGTGGCGCGCGCCAGCGCGGGGCGGACGTATTGACGGAAACCGCGAAACCAGAAGTGGGATTGCTCCGCTCGATACGTGAGTTCGAGGAGTCGATCGGCAAGCAAAGGCGTGTGAGCGGCATGCTACCATACCGCTATTGATGCGCTTCCGCGGATCCGCCGAGGCGACGCTGGTCGCGTTCGCGGCGATCGTGTTCGCGTGCATCTTCACCTACCCCTACGTCATCAACTTCACCGATGCCGGCCGGCTCGACACCAACGACGGCCGCTGGAGCATCTGGGTGGTGTCGTGGGTGGCGCACGCGCTGACGACGGATCCCGGGTCGCTGTTCCGCGCCAACATCTTTTACCCGCACCCCAACGCGCTCGCCTTTTCGGAGGCGAACCTGATCGCCGGCATCGTCGCCATCCCGGTGTGGTGGCTGACGAAGAATCCGTACGCCGCGCACAACTTCGTGTTCCTGTTTTCGTTCGCGCTGTCGTTCGTGACCACGTATTACCTGGTGCGCTACCTGACGGGCGATCGGCGGGTCGCGAT
>JALDXK010000497.1:0-5016 GCA_032155105.1 Acidobacteriota bacterium | reverse complement strand
CTCGATCTGCTGAACGACGTCGAGGCCAACCAGGTGCGCGTGCGGCATCGGATCGATCGGCTCGAGCGGAAACTCGCGCGCTATACGGCCACGCTGCCGATTCACGATTGATCGATCGACGTTCGATCGACGAACCTGAGGGTCGATCGACGAACCTGAGGGTCGATCGACGAACCTAAAGGTTCGTCGCCGCTGGGGGTGTCGGCATAGAATCGTCCGCGGATGGATGAACAGCCGGGCCTCGTTGCCCGAACCGCGATCCGCCTGACCGCGTGGACCGAGAAGTGGATCCCCGACGCGTTCATCTTTGCCCTCATCGCGACCATCATCGTCTTCGGCGCGGCGCTGATCTGGACGCCATCGACGTTCGGCCAGGTCGTGGACGCGTGGGGCGGCGGCTTTTGGGACCTGATCCCCTTCACGTTGCAGATGTCGCTGATCATCATCACCGGCCACGTGCTGGCGACGTCGGCGCCAATGGGGAAGGCCATTCGCGCCATCGCGGGCTGGCCGCGCACGCCGCCCGGCGCGGTGGCGCTGGTGACGTTCTTCGCGCTGGCGACGTCGTGGTTCAACTGGGGCTTCAGCCTGATCTTCAGCGCCGTGCTCGCGAAGGAAGTGGCGCGGCGGGTGAGTGGCGTGGACTACCGTGCCCTCGCCGCCGCCAGCGTGCTCGGGCTCGGCAGTATCTGGGCGCAGGGGCTCAGCGGCTCGGCGGCGCTGCAAATGGCGACCCCGGGCGCGCTGCAGCCGCAGATTCGCGACATCGTCGCCAACGGCGGGATGGTGCCCGGCGGCCTGATCCCGTTCCGCGACACCATCTTCCTGTGGCAGAGCCTCCTCTCGGTGCTTGTCGAGATCGTCGTGGTCACCCTGGTGATGTGGCTGGCGACACCGCCGGCGAGCAAGGCCAAGACCGCGCAGCTGCTCGGCATCGATCTCGGCGCATCTGAATTCGCGCCCACTCCCAGGCCTCGCACGTTGAGCCCGGGCCAGTGGCTCGAGTATTCGCCGATTCTCAACCTGGTTCTCGTCGCGATTGGCGCGACGTACGTGGTTCGTTACTTCGGACGCGCGCCTGAGCCGCTCAACGCGATCACCGTCAACATCATCAATTTCATCTTCCTGCTGGTCGGCGTGCTGTTGCATCGCACGCCGGCGCGGCTGATGCAGGCGGTGCAGGCAGCCACGCCAGCGGTGTGGGGCGTAATCCTGCAGTTTCCGTTCTATGCCGGCATCGCTGCGATTATCACCTCCACGCATTTGAGCCAGCAGCTGGCCCAGGCGTTCGTCAGCGTGTCGACGCCCTCCAGTTATCCGGCGGTGGTCGCGATCTATTCCGCGGTGCTCGGCGTGTTCGTGCCGTCAGGCGGATCGAAATGGGTGATCGAGGCGCCGTACGTGATGGCGGCCGCCCACGAGCTGAAGGTTCACCTCGGGTGGGTCGTGGCGGCGTACGATCTCGGCGAAGCGCTTGCCAATCTGGTGCAGCCGTTCTGGATGCTGCCGATCCTCGGGATGTTCGGGCTACGGGCCCGCGACGTGATGGGCTACACCTTCATCGTCTTTCTGGCGCTCACGCCGGTGGTGATCTTGCTGGTCACCCTGCTGGGCGCAACGCTGCCGTATCCCTTGTGATCACGCGTCGTTGCTGCGCAAGCCGAGATTCTTGATCAACCGATGCAGGTAGGTTGGTTGTAGCCGGAGCTCGCGAGCGGCCTGGGCGACGTTTCCATTCGCGTGTTCCAACGCCTTCCTGATGGTCTCGCGCTTCGCGTGGTTGATCCGGGCGTGATAGCCGTCGTCGTTGTCGACGGTATCCACTTCGAGGAGGTGTTGAGGCAGATCGCCAGTGTCGATCCACTCGCCGCTGCTCATCACCACGGCGTGCTCGATGGCGTTCTCGAGCTCGCGGACGTTGCCGGGCCAGTCATGGCGCGCCAGGATCGAGCGGGCCTCGCGCGTCAGCCCGCGGACCCGGCGCTTACACTGCGCGGCGTGCTTGCGCAGGAAGTACGACATCAGCAACAGCACGTCGCCGGCGCGTTCCCGCAGCGGCGGCATGTCAATCGCTACGACATTGATGCGGAAGTACAGGTCGCTGCGGAACGCCCCTGCTTTGACCGCCGCGGTCAGATCCCGGTTGGTCGCCGCAATTACGCGGATGTTGACGGGAATCGGCCGGCGCCCGCCGACGCGATCGATCTGCCGTTCCTGCAGCACGCGCAGCAGCTTGGCTTGCAGCGGCGGCGATAGCTCGGTGATCTCGTCGAGAAACACGGTGCCGCCATCCGCCGCCTCGATGCGGCCGCGATTCTGCACCACCGCGCCGGTGAAGGCGCCGCGCTCGTGGCCGAACAGCTCGCTCTCCATCAAGCCATCGGGGATGGCCGCGCAATTGATCGCCACGAACGGGGCGCCGGCGCGGCCGCTGTTGGCGTGAATCGCGCGTGCGATCAGTTCCTTGCCGGTGCCGCTCTCGCCGGTGATCAACACCGTGCTAGGGGTCGGCGCCGCCCGGCTCACGCGCCGCAGCGTGTCGAGCATCGCCGGACTCTGCCCGACGAGATCGTGACGGATCGACTGTTCACTCGTGAATGTCGCCGACGGCGTGACGTGAGGTTCCACGACCAGTGGCGCCGTGAGCGTCGAATCGTTGTTCGGTGGCGGCGCGGTGTTCGGAACGACACCGACGACGAGCAATACGGAATCACCGACGCGCAACTGATCGCCGTCGCCGAGTGGTTGGGAGCGAATCGGCAGGCCGTTCACCATCGTGCCGTTCCGGCTGTCGAGGTCGGTGACCACGAACTGTGATTCCCGAAGCTCGATCGAGCAATGACGCCGCGACATGGCCGCGTCGGGTATGACGTGTCCGCTCGACGCATCACGTCCGAGGATCACGATGCCGCGCAACGGAATCGTCTGGCCGCGCGCCGGCCCGGCAATCACGATGAGCGTCGGAGGCACGGCTACGATGACCCCGCGATTATAGCGTCGGCTGACGAGCGCCGAATGAACGGATACGGACCGTATCCGTTCGGATAGTTCCCTTCGTGCAAAAGACACTGGTTCCCGCGTAATTCACGAGGCCCCGCCCTTGCCCTTCTGCCGCCCAGGAGGCGGCGATGGCGTTATCGGCATGGAGAGGGGCAACGGTGATGGCGGTGCTGATCAGTGTTGGCAGCAGCGACGTGTTGAGCGCCAATCGGGACGAGCGCGTCTTCACGCGCGTGCGGGCGGCCGACGACGCCTTCCGCGACCTGATTCGGGAAGGCGATGCGCGCTCGGCGACGTTTCGGGCTATGGTCGACGAGATTCAACAGTCCAACGCCGTCGTGATGGTGCAGTTCGGCCTGTGCGCGAAAGGGCAGGTGCGGTCGTGCGTGTCGCACGTCGGCGGCACCGCCCACACCCGCACGATTCGCATCCTGATCAACACGCGGACGACGACCGATCGCCTGATCGCCACGATCGCGCACGAGTTGCATCATGCGCTCGAGATCATCAGGGAACCAGAGATCACGACCGGCGAGCAGGTGATGGCGTTGTACCGCCGCATCGGCACGGGCAGGTGTGCGGAAGGCCGCTCCGATCGTTGCGAGACCGAAGCGGCGCTGGCCGTCGAACGGCTAGTTCTGGACGAACTGGAACGGTAACGCCCATCCTTGACCTGGTGACGAAGACCATCTACGCTCGCGCCGTTGTGCGAGAAGAGAGACGAGAAGAGAGACACGAATCGTGGTGGTGGCAGTGGCTCGAGCGACTGTGGCTCGATGTCCGGCTCGCGGTGCGGCTCTGGGCGAAGACGCCTGGCTTCACCGCCATTGGCGTCGCGACGGTCGGCCTCGGCGTTGGTGCCGCAACCGCGCTCGTGGGCCAGGTCAACGCCGTATTCTGGACGCCGCTACCGGTGGTTCGACCCGGCGAGCTGAGGTTCGTGGCCTGGACGTCGCCGCGCCATCCGTTTGTGATGGGACCCAACGTGATGGCTGGCCCGCGCGTGAACGGCGCGGACACGTTCGGCACGGTCTCATACCCCGCCTACCTGGCGATGCGTGACGATGCGACGGCTTTCTCCGACATCGCCTGTTGGGCCGACCTTGGCGAAGCACGACCGGTGATCCTTGGCGAACTCGGTTTTGGCACCGTGCAGTTTGTGTCGGGAAATTTCTTCCGCACCCTTGGCGTCCGCGCCGCGCTCGGGCGCACGATTGAACCGCAAGATCACTCTGGTGCCAACTGGTCGCCAGTCGCGATGATCAGCCATCGCTTCTGGCGACGCACGTTCGGCGGTGCGGAAGATGTGACCAGCCGCACGCTTCGCTTGAATGGCCGCACCTTCGCCATCGTTGGCGTCATGCCGGATGGCTTCTTCGGCCTGGATCCGTCCGTCTCTCCAGACATCGTCGTACCCAATGGGGCAGTCGAGGTCGCAGCCGCGACGGCGAACCCGCTGCA
The DNA here is from genome assembly GCA_032155105.1 of Acidobacteriota bacterium. Lineage (GTDB taxonomy): Bacteria > Acidobacteriota > Vicinamibacteria > Vicinamibacterales > UBA2999 > 12-FULL-67-14b. The sequence goes on along the minus strand of JALDXK010000497.1, from coordinate 555 downwards.
GAACCGAATGCTCTGGAATCCCTGCCGGATCGTGGCACGCCTTGCGCCGGGTCGCAGCGAGGACGAGGCCCGGCTCGATCTCGAACGGGTGCTGGCCGCATCGATTGCTTCGGCGCCGCCACCCGATCCATACGACCCGCCACGCGTGTGGCTGGTGCCGGCCGCTTACGGCCTGTCGACATTACGAGAGGGGACTGCCACTCCACTCGTCGTCCTGCTCGTCGTGGTCAGCGGGCTGTTGCTGGCCGCGTGCGCCAACATCGCGGGCCTGTTGCTGGCGCGCGGGAGCGCGCGCTCGAGGGAAATTGCCACGCGATTGGCACTCGGTGCGTCACGTGCGCGAGTTGTCCGCCAACTGATCACCGAGAGTCTCGTCTTGTCGTTCGCCGGCGGCCTGTTGGGATTGGTGCTCGCGTATGTGTTCGCCGGCGCGGGCAACGCCCTGTTGAGCCAGTTCATGCCGACATTGTTCGGCGCCGATCGCGCGCTCGACCTGTCGTCGATGATCGATGCCCGGCTCCTCGCGTTCGGTGCCGGTCTCGCGATGCTCTCGGG
>JALDXK010000496.1:0-5023 GCA_032155105.1 Acidobacteriota bacterium | reverse complement strand
GGCGGGGGGTGGGACGATCGCGGCCGATGCGCGCGAGGAGTTGAATCAGGTTGAGTTGATCGAACAGATCGTGCTCGAACCACAACACCAACTCGTCGTAGGCGCCGTGGTCATCGACGCCAGCGCGCCAGCCGCGCAGATCCGCCTCGATGGCTTCAACCGCGACCGCCAGTCCCGAGGCGATGAATGCGGACCGCACCCGCACCAGCTCATCGTCCGGGAGGTCGGGGACGGGACCGTCGTGCAGGGCGTCGGCCCAGATCTGCGTGCGCCCGGGAAGGCGCGCGGCTTCAATCACGCGCGTCGTGCAGTGTCCGCTCGCGACGTGCAGCACGTCCGCCTGTCCTGAGCGAGCGGCGGACGTCATAGGGCGTTCGCCGCGAGTCGAAGGGCCATGCTGTCTTTCAGCATAGCGCGATCGATTACGGCTTCACGAACAGCTTTTCGTCGATGGCGGTGTTGTGCTCGACCTTCGTCAGCTCCACCGTATAGCTCTGCACCGACGAAGACGACGCCAGCTTGAACGGCATCTTGACGCCATCGACTTCGCGAAAGTCCGAGAGGTCGGTGGTCTGCTCGAACTCGCCGACCTGCGGCGCGTCGACCTTCATCACGAACCGGATCGGCAACATCGATTGCGCATCGATGTACTGCTTGATGGCCGACCCGGCCGTGGGCTCGAACAGGACCACGTAGGCCTCGCGGTCGGCGACTTTTTCCTTCGGCTGAAGCGTGGCCTTCATGCCGAGCGCCTTGTAGGTGGCGAAGATTTGCGGAAAGCCGGTGTTGCGCATGTTGTCGAGCTGGTTACCGCTCATTTCGGTGTTGCCCTGCAGCGTGTTGAGCACGTGGCCCGTCTTTCCGTCGAACCGCTGATCGATCTCGAGCGGTCCGGCGCCGAACGCCGACAGGTCAGCCTTGATCAGCGTGCGCGTCTTGTTGGGCAGCGCGTTGAGAATCTCGATCGTGCCGGGCAGATCGCCCGCGGGCGTCGACAGCGTGATCGTCCCTGCCATCGAGCGCGTCTTGATCTTGTCGTGTGCGGCGCGTCCACCCAGCGCCGCGAGGCTCTTTTCGATCACCTCGTCTGCCGTCTGCGCCCAGGCCGTGTGTGCCGAGAGCAGAACCACCACCGCCACGGCCAGCCGCGTTGCAAGTCTCATGTCCAGGTCCCCCGCCACTATCTTAGGCGGAGCGACGCGCGGGGGCTATTCCGACCTGATGGCGGTGACCTGATCGGTACGCCTCTTTTCTCCTATGAGGCTCTTAGACGGTACACGCCGCGCGCCAGCATGTCGGCGCAACCATCGGCCACCAGCGCGCGGTTGCCGAGGCCGGCCTCGGGACGCGACAATCCGGTCACGCGCGCGAGCTCGCCGGGAACGGTCATGCCCGCCCCACCCAGAAAACAGCGCGCGATCGCGCGCACGGCGTCGGCGCGCTTCACGCGCCTGGTCAGCTCGTCGGGAAATCGTCCGACGGCCAGCTCCCAGATATAGGTGAACTTCGGCTGGTAGACCACCTGGCTCGGCATCACGATCATCGCGGCCTGCAGCTCGTCGAGCGCCGCGGTAAACGCCTTGCGATCCTTGACGCCCGACTCCTCGCGCAGATCCGCGGTGGCCATCTCCCACTCTTTCCGCAGCACGCGCAGGATCGCCAGCGCGTGCCGGCTCAAACGCCGTTTCTCGTCGGCGCGGCGCATCCCCCAGATCGCATGAAAGTGCGGGATCATCCACGGCGCCACGAACAGCGCCTTGCCGCGGGAGAGCTTTGCGTAATACACCTTGCCACGGGCGACGAGCTCGTCCTTCAGCACCCACGTCAACGACGCTTCGGGATCCTTCTGCACGTGGCGCGGCATCACCGCGTCGCGCCGTCCGCACACCGCCACGTACAACGACGGGCCGGGCCGTCGGGAGTCGGTGAGGCAGGCCACGAAACCGGCCTCTTCGATAAATCGCTCAGCTTCGAGCGCAGTCTCGACTTGCCGCGTCGCCTCGCGCCGCCAGCAACGGTCGCGGTGCTCTTCTATATCTTCGGGAATCACGTGTAGCGGCATGGCCTTCAATGGTAGCCGGGTCCGGGCATACGTCTTGCTGCTGCTACTACAGGACTCGTCATCGGGAAGCGGGTGAGTAACAAAAGGGGGAACGATGCGGAGAACATGGCAATCATTGGCGTGCGCGGCGATGCTGGTTGGCGCGGCAGCGTGCTCGCAGACCGCGCGGGGCGTGGTGCAGGATACCAAGGACAATACGTCAGCGGTGCGCGGCGGAATCGAGACGGTCGACGTGAAGACCGCCATCATCGCCGACAAGAGCATCGACTCGGGCGCGATCGACGTCGATACCTTCCAGGACAAGAAGGTGGTCGTGCTGCGCGGCTCGGTGCCCACCGAGGCGCAGAAGCAGAAAGCTGAACAGATCGCACGCGAGAACGCGAAGGGCTACACGGTCGAGAACCGGCTCGTCGTCGCGCCGTAACCATCGGCGCGGCCATCAGGGCGGTTGTCCGCCTGATATTTTTGACAGTCGGCGGGTCAGAGGCTCAGAAGGTAGACTCCCCTCCACACGGAGGGGAACCCATGCGTCGGAAACTGACCGCCTGTGCGGTATTGGCGGTCGTCGTCGTTCTGAAGCTGGCAGCCAGCACGGCCGGCCAGGAGGCTCCGGCTCGTTTCGGCGGATCGTACGCGGCGCTCGATGCGCAACGGCAGGTCCTCGTCAACGACTGGGTCGCCAGGTTCAGTGACGTCATGGGGCAGAAGATCGAGCCCCAGGCGTTTTACGACACCCAGATCAAGATCTCCGAGAAGACGACCTTCGAGGCCATCACGCACGCCCTGACGGCCACCGCCCTCACGGACGAGGCAGGCAATTCGCTCGGCAACGCGCTTGGGTTGATTGAGCGAATCGATGGCGTCAGGGGCAAGATCGTCGGCGCAGCGGGCGATCGGCAGTTCCGCATGTACGTGTTACTGCATCCGACGGCGCTGGAAACCATGGAACGCTCGCGCCAGTTCGACCGCCGCGCCGACAACACCATCTTCCACAAAGGCTATCCAATTAATTACCGCGCCACGGGCGGTACGCCGTCGATCCAGATCTCCACCGCGCTCGACCGCCGCCACGCCGACGTGGACGTGGACTATCGCTCGCCGATGTTCCCGGTGTCGATGTTCAACGGCCATCTCACCGCATCCAATTCGGACGTCCGGGCGGGCAACAACTACGACCGGCATGCCGGACGCTGGACGGGCCTCCCTAACTGGTGGCGGAATTTCTTCGGTATCCGCGTGTCCGACGACGGCAGCGGCGTGAACGATGACGATGATTCGTCCGGAGCGCCGCGTGCCGGCAAGAAGTCCGTCGACCTGATGGTCGCGGATTTCCTGACGGCGTGGCTCGTGGAGGGCGACATCAAGACGGCGATTCGATACGTGTCGCCGAAAGCCACGGCCTGCCTCGCGCAGGAGAGTTCCGATCCCGACGCGTTCGACGCCGGCATGGCGCCCATCGTCCTCGCACGCCGGATGAAGGCCGTGCACAACCTGCTCGGTCCGCAGGAATCGATTGACAACCTGTTGGTCGGCGTCCGGCTCTCGACACCCGGCCTCCGGCTCGTGACGCAACGCCGCCATGCGCAGTTCGTGGTCTACGCGGTGCCAGACGACATCGCCGCGGCGTTTGAATGCGAGAGCCGGCAATCAGCCGCGACACGCGCACCCAAACGGCAATATGGAAATTACTTCGGCACCACCTTCTATATCAGGGGACCCGACGCACCAACCGCTGTCGCGTTGCTATGGGCCAGGGAGGGGGACTATTGGCGAATCGTGTCGTGGCAGACCGACCCTGAAGGCGAGGAGACGAGGCCGAAGATTGCGGAGCCACCTGCTGCAGCCCCAGTACAAATCGCAGCGGAGCCAGGTCTCGCGGACGCGGCACGTGGTTTCCTGGAAAGCTGGTTGATCCGCAAGGACTACGACGCGGCGTTTGGATTCATCGCTCCCAAGGCGTACGCGTGCTACGACCTGCTCCGCGGCCCCGGGCAGCCGGCGGCAACTTCGCTCGACGATGCCGGCAAGAAAATCCGCGCGGCGCTCGAACAGTCCGGGAAGGAAATGGGCAATGTCCGCAGTCTCGCCGAGGCGGTAGTCAGTGTGCCCCTGGTCCACCCCGCGGTCCGGCTGATGGATCATCGCGATGCCCGCTCCTTCACGCTCTCGAGCGTGCCGAATGCGATCGCCGACGCCGCCGATTGCGGCGCACGATCTGGGACGATGCAAGTCGCTGGCGAGGTGCCCCCGGAGTACGGAAAGGGATTCGGCATGAACGTGCGGTTCCACACACGTGGCGGCGATTCGCCCGTGCTGCGCACGCTATGGGCGCGCGAGAACAACGCGTGGCGCATCACGGCCTACGACATCGAGGTTCCGTGAGGCCGTGACGTCGACGACGCCGGACCATACCAAGACGACCATCAGGGCCGCGCAGGAGTCCGACCTCGATCAGCTGGCCCGCGTCTGGTTCGACGGGTGGCGTGATGCGCACCTGTCGATCGTGCCGGCGGCGCTCGTGCGGCTGCGCACGCTCGACAGCTTTCGCGATCGCCTGCGGGCGGCGTTGGCAACCGTGCGCGTCGCCGTCGCCGGCGGCACGACGGCCGGCTTCGTGATGCTGAAGCCCGATGAGATCTACCAGTTCTACGTCGCGGCGGAACGGCGCGGCACCGGGATGGCTGCGGCGCTGATGCGCGACGCCGAAGCGCAGCTCGCCGCGCAGGGCACCACCACGGCGTGGCTGTCCTGCGCCATCGGCAATCATCGCGCGGCGCGCTTCTACGAAAAGTCCGGCTGGCGCAAGGTCAGGGTGATGGTCGATCTCACCGAGACGAGCGAGGGCCCGTTCGCGCTCGAAACGTCGCGATACGAAAAGGTACTCACGCCGTAAGCGCGACGGCCGCTCACTCGACCGTCGGTTTCCAGTCGGCGATCGCCTTGTTGATCGCCGCGACAGTG
>JALDXK010000495.1:0-5025 GCA_032155105.1 Acidobacteriota bacterium | reverse complement strand
CCGCGCCGAGGCGGAGGCACGCCGGCAATTCGCAACCATCACGCACCTGGAACGGCGCGCGGCCGTAGGCGAGTTGACGGCCGTCATCACCCACGAGCTCAATCAGCGGCTCGAGACCATTTTGCACAACGCCGAGGCCGGAAGCATGACGCTCGAATCGGGCCGTGCGTCGAACGAGGACCTGGGACTCATCTTCCACGACATCGGCAAGAGCGTCGAGCGCGCCGCCGAGATCATCCAGCGCCTGCGCGGGCTGTTGCGGCACCAGCCGCTCGAACTGCAACCCGTCGACGTCAACGAAATCGCGCGCGATACGGCCGCTGTGGTGCATTCCATGGCCGGCTCGAAGGGCGTCCGGCTCGAGCTCAATCTCGCCGGAAACCTGATTCCGGTCGCCGGCGATCGCGTCCACCTGCAGCAGGTCGTGCTGAACCTGTTATTGAACGGCATCGAGGCCATGAGCGCCATGCCGGGCGATCGACGGCTGCTGGCGCTCCGGACGATCTCCAGAGACCGCCACGTCGAGATCTCGATCTGCGACCGCGGACCCGGGATCCAGGCCGAGCGCGTGTCGCAGATCTTCGAGCCGTTCTACACCACCAAGGGCGGCGGCATGGGCATGGGCCTCGCCATTGCCCGCAAGATCATCGTTGCGCACAACGGCCAGATCGCCGCGCGCAACAACGCCGATGGCGGCGCGACGATCTGGTTCACGCTGCCAGTGACCGACCCTTAGTATTCGTCGAAGTAGCGTTGAATCGCCTTCGGATCGCTGGTCTTGGTGAGCGCCAGGCGCAACAGCACACGCGACTTCTGCGGGTTCAACCCGAGCGAGGCCACGAAGTTCATCGCATCGTCATCGAGCTCGACGTTGCGGCCGACGCTGCCGGTCACGACGCGCGACGAGCGGACGCAAATGATCCCTTTCTTCGGCAACCCTGCCAGTGTCGTGACGGCCGCCTTGGTGAGGTTGCCGTTGCCGACGCCGGCCGTGACCACGCCCTTGGCGCCGGCTGCCGCCGCCGCTTCCAACAAGGCGCCGTCCATGTTCTCGTAGGCCATGATGATGTCGACGCGGGGGAGCGTGGTCAGGCCGTCGAGAGAGAACTCGGAATCGACCGTGTGCTTGCCGGCCGGGACCCGCAGGAACTCGACCTCGCCGTAGGCGACGGTGCCGATGAGCCCGGAGAGTGGCGACAGGAACGTCTGCACCGCGGTGGTGCTTGCCTTGGTGAGCGACGCCGCGCCGTGAATCCAGTCGTTGACGACCACGAGCACGCCGCGCCCGGCGGCGTTCTTGTTGGCCGCCACCGCTACGGCGTTGAAGAAGTTGAGCGGACCGTCGGCCGAGAGCGCGGTGGATGGGCGCATCGCGGCGGTGAGCACCACCGGCTTGCGCGACTTGACCACCAGGTTCAGGAAGTAGGCGGTCTCCTCGATCGTGTCGGTGCCGTGCGTGATCACGACGCCGGCGACGTCGGCCCTCGCGGTGAGCGCATTGACGCGCCGCGCCAGCGCGAACCACACCTCGTCGTTCATGTCCTGCGAGCCAATGTTGGCGACCTGCTCGCCCTCGAGCGTGGCGAGCTTCTTCGCTTGCGGCACGGCTGCCAGCAATTGCTCGACGCCGACTTGTCCCGACTTATAACCCGCCTGCACGTCACTGGCGGCCGCGCCGGCGATGGTGCCGCCGGTGGCGAGCACGACCACCCGTGGTAACGCCGATTGAGCCTGGCTGACCAGGATCGACGGCTGCGCCATCGTCAGGATGGCAAGAACGGCACCGGCGAAACGAAGTGGATAACGTGACATGTTTCTCTCCCTGTCAGACGAAGTGGAACGTCAACGCGTGACCAGCAACAGCCACGGCAAACCCACGAACACGTACACGCCAAGGTTGATGGCGGTGGTCAATGCGCCGAGTCGGTACAACTCGGCCTGTGTGAGGAACCCGCTGCCCGCGAACAGCAGGTTGGCGCTCGACCCCTGCGGCGCAATCACCGAGAAGAAGTTGGTGGCAAAGAGGAGCAGGAACGCCAGCGGCGCCGCGGGCACGCCAAGGCTTACTCCGACGCCGAGGAACACGCCCAACAGGGCGAGCAGGTGCGCGGTCTGGCTGACGAACAGGTAATGCAGCAGGACGTAGGTCACGACCAGCGTCAGCCCGGCGGCCAGCGCGGTGAAGCCCGTCATCGCGGCGGCGAGCCGCTGCCCGAGATACGACATGAACCCCAGCTCGTTCAGTTGCGTGCTGAGGGCGAAGAGCGCCGCGAACCAGAGAAACGTCGCCAGCACATCGCCTTCCTTGGCGATATCGTCGAGCGTGAGAACGCCAGTCGCCAGGAGCACGGCCAGCCCGAGGAACGCGATGGCGGTTGAATCGATATTGAAGGTCGCGGCCACGCCCCAGAGGCCGACCATGCTGGCAAAGGTCACGGCCACGATGGTCTCGGGACCACTCAGGCCGCCGAGTTCGGCGAGGGCTGCCCGCGCCGCCGCCGGCGCCTGGGGTGTGCTCCGGATTTCGGGGCCGATCAACTTGAAGAGCGCGACTGGCAGCACCGCGATCGCCGCGAGCGTCGGCACCGACGCGGCGATCAACCAGGACACGAAGTTGATCTCGACGCCATGTTCACGGGCCATTTCTGCGCCAAGCGGGTTGGCGGCCATCGCCGTGAGCCACAGTGCGGACGACACGCTGAGGCTGGCCATGCCGGAAAACATCAAGTAGGCGCCGACGCGGCGCCGCGACGGATCATCCGGCCGGACGCCGGCGGCCTCGGTCAGCGACAGGGCGATCGGATAGAGGACTCCGGACCGCGCGGTGTTGCTCGGAAACGCCGGCGCGATCACCGCGTCGACGATGAACAGGCTGTAGGACAAGCCCAGTGTCGATCGGCCAAAGATACTGACCACCATGTGCCCAATCCGTGTGCCCAGGCCGCTCTTGACCACCGCGCGCGCGACCAGAAACGCCACCACGATCAGGAGGATCGTGCCGTTCTCGAAGCCCGCGTAAGCGGCTTCCGGAGTCAACGTGCCGGTCAGCACCGCGGCCGCCAGCGCAATGAGCGATGCGGTGAGAATCGGCAGCGCGCCGCTGACCACCGCAATGATCGCGCCGGCAAACAGGGCGAACAAATGCCACGCTGGCGCGGTCAATCCCTCGGGCACCGGCCAGAACCACAGCGCGGCGGTCACAGCGAGCGTGGCCGCCTGCGCGACTCGTGTCACCTGCCGGAACCCTGGCCGGTCATGGCCGCGGGATCGAGCACGCGCGCGATTTCCTCTTCGGAAAGAATCTTCTTCTCACGCACCAGTTCGAGGATGCCGCGGCCGGTCTTCATCGCTTCCGTGGCAAGCTCCGTCGAGCGCTCGTAGCCGATCACCGGATTGAGCGCGGTCACCGTGCCGATGCTGAAGTCCACGTAGTGGCGGCAGACTTCGGGGTTCGCGGTCACGCCTTCGATCGCGTGCTCGCGCAAGGTGTGCGCCGCGTTGATGAACAACGTCTGCGCTTCGAAGAGGCACGCCGCGATCACCGGCTCGAACACGTTGAGCTGGAGCTGCCCGCCCTCGGCCGCCATCGAGACGGTGAGGTCCGAGCCGATCACACGGAAGCAGACCATGTTGACGACCTCGGGGATCACCGGGTTGACCTTGCCCGGCATGATCGACGACCCGGGCTGCTTGGCCGGCAGGTTGATTTCGCGGAACCCGCAGCGGGGTCCCGAGGAGAGCAGCCGCAGATCGTTGCAGACCTTCGAGAGCTTGATCGCCAGGCTCTTCATGCACGACGAGTAGAGGACGAACGCCTGGGTGTCCTGCGTGGCCTCGATCAGGTTCGCGGCCAGGTGAATGGGCAGCCCGGTGATGCGGGCCAGGTGGGCGGTGCATTTTTCGGCGTAGCCGGGCGGCGCGTTCAGGCCCGTGCCGATGGCCGTCGCACCCATGTTCGTTTCGCACAACACGTTCTGCATCATTTCGAGTGCCCGCACTTCGCCGGCGAGGGTCTCGCCGAAGGCGTCGAATTCCTGGCCGAGCGTCATCGGCACCGCATCCTGCAGCTGCGTGCGGCCCATCTTGACGATGCTGCCAAAGGCCTGGCCCTTCGCGCGGAACGCCGCGATCAACTGCTGGATCGCCGCGATCAGGCGGATGTTGCCGAGCGCGAGCCCGACGTGGAGCGCCGTGGGATAGGCGTCGTTGGTAGACTGCGACGCGTTGACGTGATCGTGCGGGCTGCAGTGTTCGTACTCACCCTTGCGATGCCCCATCAGCTCGAGCGCTCGGTTGGCGATCACTTCGTTCGCGTTCATGTTCGTCGAGGTGCCGGCGCCGCCCTGGAACACGTCGAGCCGGAACTCGTCGTGCAGCTTGCCCTGCATCAACTCCTCGCAGGCGGCCTCGATGCCGGCCAGCACTTTCTTGTCGAATTGCCCGCAGTCGAAGTTGGCGCGTGCGGCGGCGAGCTTGACCATCGCGAGCGCCTTGATGAAGTCCGGGTAGAGGCGCAGCTCCACCCCCGAGATCGCAAAGTTCTCGAGGGCCCGCGCCGTCTGGACGCCGTAATAGGCGTTGGCCGGCACGGCCTTGTCGCCCAGCAGGTCGTGTTCGAGTCGAGTCGCGTCGGTCGCCATGTGTCGTGCGCTCCTTGGTGTGAACGGGATCGGGCGCGCAAGAGGCGCGCCCGATCTAATTGCCGGCCTGGGGCGGAATTTCGAGCGCCACTGCGAGGCGAGCCAGCTCCGCGATCGAGCCGGCTTGCAGCTTGTCCATGATGGCGTGGCGGTGGGCCTTGATCGTGCGCTCGGCCGTGCCGAGGTCGTAGGCCACCTGCTTGTTCAACTGGCCGGCAATCAGATGTTGGAAGACCTCACGCTCGCGCGGGGTCAGCTGTTCATAGCGCCGGCGGATGGCATCGAGTTGCGCCCGCGCCGCCCGCTTCTCCGCGTTGCAGGTCAGCGCGCCAGTCACGGCGCGCAACAGCACGTCGCGTGCGACCGGCTTAATCAGGAAATCCAT
>JALDXK010000494.1:0-5035 GCA_032155105.1 Acidobacteriota bacterium | reverse complement strand
CGACGTTCGGGTGATTGAAAATCACATCGAGCGCCTGGTCGAGGTCCCGCTGGGCCGATTGACCCGCCGGGAACTCCCGGCCGAGAAATACTTTCGCGCCCGTGTCGTGAAGTCGCGCCACGGCTTCCATCGGTACCCGCCAGTTCGGGTCCGCCCTGCCCGTGGGGATCGTCGCCGGATCGCCGTCCCCGAATGTCCAGCCCGTCAAGATGCGGGCGAGCTCCTTCACATCGGTCTCGGTGTAGGTGGGCAGCTCCGCGCCGCCCTCGTCCCGCATCGCGGTGCCGTTGGCGTTGAGGCGCGAAGTGCCGAGCGTGAACAGCTGCATCAACTCGCGCGGGTAGTTCTCGTTCGGCGGCACGCCGGTCACCAGCTCGCTCCGGTTGTTCAACATGTTGAGGTAACGGCCCATCGCGGGATTGAGCGTGATCGCCTCCATCAAGCCACGATAGTTGCCGAACGCGCGGTTCATCAGCACGCGCTGGTAAGTGACGATGGCATCGGCTTGCTTCACTTCAACCGCCGAGACCACCCAGATCTTGTGCAGCGCCCATGCGACGCGCTGGCGCAACTGATCCGGACCGGTGAGCGCCAGCTGCATGAAGCGCTCCTGCATGATCTCGATTGGCTCGTTGTAGAGCGTGTTCGGATAGCGGGATGGTGCCGCGGCGAATTGCCGGTCGAGGAAGCTGTTGAAGTCGTTGCCACCGGCCACGAGTGCGGCGACCTCACTGGGCCGCGGACCCCAGGTGGCCTGGCGCAGGAACCGGAATGCGCGCAAGGTGTCTTCGTCGACCGCGCCCGAGGTCAGTGTGGCGAGCGCGTTATCCGCGGATGCCGTGACGACAGGCGCAAGCGCAGGCACCGGAGGCAACTGCCGGGCTGGTCCCGCAGCGGCAATCGTGGTGAGCGCGAGTGCAAAGAATCCGAACAGGGAGCCTCTAAAAGCATTCACAAATTCACCCCCGGTGCCTGTCGATTGGCGGCGGATCCTACACGGAGCCCGCACGACTAGCAACAGATATTCCGCTTATGGCGCTAGTGGGGTTTTCGAATAATCGATGACGCGGACGCTATACTCGTTTGTCCGTTTCTCTCTGAGGTTCCTCGTATGAATCTGTCTCTGCTCATCCGTGTCACCACAGCAGTCGCGATGGTGGCGCTGTTCTCGATTTCCGTCTCGCACTCTCCTGTCGCTGCACAGGGCGACGCCAACACGCTGGTTCCGCTCAACGCCTACAAGGATCTGAAGTGGCGAAGTGTCGGCGCCACCCGCGGCGGGCGCGTCACGGCCTACTCCGGCGTGCGCCAGCAGCCGCACACGTTTTACTTCGGCGGCGTGGGCGGCGGCGTCTGGAAGACGGACGATGCCGGGATCACGTGGGTGCCGGTGAGCGACGGCCAGATCACCACGACCGGATCGATCGGCTCGATCGACGTGGCGCCTTCGAATCCGAATCACGTGTGGGTGGGCACCGGCAGCGCGGCGATCCGCTCCAACGTCATCATCGGGCGCGGCGTCTATAAGTCCACCGATGCCGGCGCCAAGTGGGAGTTCATGGGCCTCAAGGACTCCGGGCAAATCGGCGGCATCAAGGTGCATCCGTCGAACACCAACACGGTGTGGCTCGCCGCCCTTGGCTCGCCGTTCGGCCCGAACGACGAACGCGGTATCTTCAAGACCACCGACGGCGGCAAGACCTGGAAGAAGACGCTGTTCGTGAACAACGAAACCGGCGGCCGCGACATCGAGGTCGACTGGGAAAATCCGGACATTCTGTATGCAGCGATGTATCGCGCCTTCCGCAAGGGCTGGGACATCATCAGCGGCGGTCCGGCCACCGAGGGCGGCATCTACAAGTCCACCGACGGCGGCGAGACGTGGAAGAAGATCAGCGCCGGCCTGCCCGGAAAGTTGATCGGCAAGATCGACATCGACATCGCGCGTAGCAATCCGAAGGTCCTGTACGCGATGGTCGAGGCCCCGGGCAACGAAGGCGGCCTGTACCGATCGAACGACGCCGGCGAATCATGGGCGCTCGTCAACAGCAGCCAGCGCCTCCGCGCCCGGCCGTTCTACTTCCACTACGCCACGGTGAACCCCAAGAACGACAACGAAGTGTGGGTGAACGAGCTCGGCCTGCACAAGTCCACCGACGGCGGCAAGACCTTCACCGGTGTGGACACGCCGCACGGCGACAACCACGGCATGTGGTTCAACCCCGACAACCCGGACATCATCCTGCAGGTCAACGACGGCGGCGCGAACGTGAGCCTGAACGGCGGCCGCAGCTGGTCGTCGATCCTCAACCAGCCGACTGCCGAGTACTACATGGTGGCGGTGGACGAGCAATATCCCTACCGCCTCTACATGCCGCAGCAGGACAACAGCACGCTGATCATCCCGAGCATCCCGCCGGTCTCGTGGGGGTTCGAGCACCCCGCGCAGGCGTGGCAGCAGGCGTCAGGCTGCGAAACCGGGCAGATCTGGCCGAAGAAGAACGGCCAGGTGGTGTGGGGGGCGTGCAAGGGCGAAGTCGGTCGCTACAACACGGTGACCGGCCAGGAGAAGCACTACTGGGTCTACCCGCAGAACCGCTACGGCCACGATCCGGACGAGATCAAGTACCGCTTCCCGCGCCAGACGGTGGTCTACGTGTCGCCGCACGACGAGCGCGTGATCTACCAGGCGTCGCACGTGCTGCATCGCTCGCAGGACGAGGGCATTTCGTGGGACATCATCAGCCCTGATCTCACGGCGCACGAGGCGCAGTACCAAATCGTCTCGGGCAATCCGATCACGCGCGACGTCACGGGTGAAGAGGTCTATTCGACGATTTATTCGATGATTGAATCGCGCCTCGAGCGCGGGGTGATCTGGGTCGGCGCCAACGACGGACCGGTCAGCGTGACGCGCGATAACGGCAAGACATGGAAGAACGTGACGCCGAAGGATCTCGTCGGCGCCCGCATCCAGACCATCGAGGACTCGCCGCACATGAAGGGCCGCGCCTACATCGCCGGCTACCGCTTCATGCGCGAGCACGATCTCAAACCCTACATCTACCGCACCGACAACTACGGCGAGACGTGGACGCTGCTCACCGACGGCAAGAACGGCCTGCCGATCGATCATCCGACGCGGGTGATTCGTGAGGACCCGCGGCAGGCCGGCCTGCTCTACGCCGGCACCGAATTCGCGATGTTCGTGTCGTTCAACGGCGGTCGCAACTGGCAGCCGCTGCAGCAGAACCTGCCGACCACGCCGATCACCGACATCAAGGTGCATCGCAACGATCTCGTCGTCTCGACGATGGGACGGTCGGCGTGGATCATGGACAACGTCACGCCACTGCAGCAGCTGGCGGCAATCCTCGCCGGCCCTCGGGCAACGGGCGCGGGCCACGACGGCGGTGAGTATGCGGCCATAGCCCCCGGCTTTAGCCGCGGGGAACTTGAACAACAGGCACTACCTCCGGTGGCATTGTTCCAGCCGCGCGACACGATGCGCTATCGCAGCAGCACCGCGCCGCTGACCCGTGCGGAGCCGGAGTACCCGCCCCAGTTCGCGCAGTTCGACCTCTACTTCGCGAGCGCGCCCGGCGCCGAGACCAAACTGGAAGTGCTCGATGGCGGCGGCACGGCGCTCCGCACGTGGAACGTGGCGCCGCCGAAGAGCGCGGGCGCGCCGGCGCAGGAGATGCGCGGTCCGTTCGGCCGTGGCGGCGGCGGGTCCACCAGCATCCGCGCCGAAGCCGGCATGCAGCGCATCATGTGGGACCTGCGCTACCCCGGCCCGTGGACGGCGCAGAATCCCACCGGTGGGCCGGGCGGGCCGATGGTGCCGCCCGGCAAGTACACGGTCCGCCTCACCGCCGGCGGCCAGACCATCACGCGCACCTTCGCGCTGATCTCGGATCCCCGCGTCGCGACCGACGGCGTGACCGACGCGGCGATTGCCGAGCAGGTGAAGTTTCAACTGCAGGTTCGCGACGCAATCAGCGACGCGCGCAAGCTGCAGCAGAGCATCGAGCAAGCGATGCAGAAAGCCGGAATAAAGCCGCAGCTGGCGCCGGGCCGTCCGGGTGAATCGCCGAGCAACACGAAGTACGAGCACGCGCTGCAGCAGCTCTACGCGAAGGTGGTCGACACGCCTGGTATCTACACGCAGCCGATGCTGATCAGCCAGTTGAACAACATCCAACGGATGGTGACCCAGGCCGACCAGCGCATCGGCCGCGACGCCCACGAGCGCTATGCGGATCTGATCAAGGAGATGCAGGCGATCGAGGCGCAGCTGAAGAAGCTCGGGGGCTCGTAGTCGATTTCAGATCTCAGATTGCAGATTTCAGATTTATTGACGATTGCAGAGTGACGGATGCATGTGCGACTTTGGTCAGCGGCACGATCATCGGGATTTCGGCTTTCTCGTCGACGTGCCCGAGATCCGCGCGCTGATCGATGAGACCCGCCGGCTAACGCAGCACATCGCCGATGCGCCAGCCCGCGTCGAGGCCCTGCGGCCCGCCTTCGGAACATTGCTGGCCGCGGATGGCTGGCTGCCAAAGGAATACGGCGAACCCGATCTCGAGAGCGGCATGGGCGGTGGGATTGGACAGTACGCACTCTATCGCGCTGAAGACGGCTCGCTGTGCCTGTTCTCGTTGGTCATTCCCGCTGGCTCGCAGACGCCAATTCACGATCACCTTGCCTGGGGTCTGATCGGCGTCTATCGTGGAGTTCAGGACGAAACCGTGTATCGACGCCGAGACGATGGCGGCGATGAGTCGAGAGCCGACCTCGAGGTCGCGCGCCGCCAGACCGTGAAGCACGGCGAGTTCTACACGTTGCTCCCGCCGCTCGATGACATTCACTACGTGAAGACCGTGTCGGACACGCCGTCGATCTCGATCCACCTCCTCGCCAACGACACCGCCTGCGTCACCCGCCACCGTTTCGACGCCACGACGGGTCTCGTCACGCCATTCCGATCGGGGTATTCGAACGCAAAATGCCTGGACGGGCGGGACTGAAG
>JALDXK010000493.1:0-5050 GCA_032155105.1 Acidobacteriota bacterium | reverse complement strand
AACAACAGCTCGACGTCGTTCGGAAACGCGGCGATCGCGGCGTCGAGCGACTTGCGGTACGCCGCCAGCTTCGTCGCGTCACGCGGCGCATCTTCGGCGGCCATCTGCAACGCGCGCGCCTCGACATGCCGGCGTTCATGATCTGCTCGTTTGACCGCGAGCCCTTGCGCCGTGGCGATCGCCCTCTTCGCCTCCGCCGGCTTGCTCAACTCGACGTAGGCGTAACTCAGGCCAACGTGCGCGAGGGCGAGGTTGGGATCGTGTTTCAGGGACTGGTGAAACGAACGTGCCGCCTCGATCCACACGAAGGAATGCAGGTAGGCAAGGCCTTGATCGTAGAACGCCTGCGCCTCGGTGGACTTGGTTCCCGCATCGTCATGCGCGGCGC
Organism: Acidobacteriota bacterium; assembly: GCA_032155105.1. Lineage (GTDB taxonomy): Bacteria > Acidobacteriota > Vicinamibacteria > Vicinamibacterales > UBA2999 > 12-FULL-67-14b. The sequence goes on along the minus strand of JALDXK010000493.1, from coordinate 4,662 downwards.
CTATGCCGATGCGCAGCGGCAGCGATCGTTCGAGCAGCGCCTGGGGAACCGACGGGATGACGTGCGGGGAATGCTGCGCGCCGACAATGCCAAAGGCGACAAGGCCAAATGAAAAGCTAAAAATCAAAAATAGGCAACAAAGGAAAAAGGGCCACCTGCGTCCCATGACGCTATTGTGGCCCTTCTGATTTTTAACTTTTACCTTTTAATTTTTAATTAAAAGGAAAGGTGCGTGCCCAGCTTGAAGAAGCGATTCTGGAGCACGTTGGTCGGCCGCTGCCAGCTCGACGCCGCGGTGTTCGAATACGTGTTGCTGACGGTGTACGGCCAGCTGCTGTTGAACACGTTGTAGAGGTCGAAGTCGAAGCGCACCCGCGCGCGGCCCATGCTGAACCGCTTGGCGAGCTTGAGGTCGAGCTGATTGAGGTTGTGCTTGCCGTAGTCTTCACCCTCGGCCATCAGGCCGACGATTCTCGACGCCACGCCGGTCCAGTTACGGCCGATCTGCGGATTGGCCACCGCGTTCACCACCGTCCAGTTCGCGAGTTGGCTCGGACCGGCACCGCCGGTCTGGATGCCGCGTGAGAACTGGAAGGTGCCGGCGAGCTGGACGTCCCACGGCAGCGTGTACGAACCCGACATCTTCACGTCGGGGCGATACGCGTACTCCCGATGGCAGGCGCGTCGGCCATCCGGGTAGATCTCGGTCCCGGTGAAGCTGCCAGCCGTGTTGACCGCGTCGAGGCCCGCGGCCAGGAGGTTGCAGTTGTCGAACGTGCGCGACGTGGCGGCCATGCCGGCCTTCAAGAACGCGCCGTTACGGAAGCGCGACTCGAGGTTGACGTCGAAACCCTGGTACATGTTCGTCTCGCCGCCGAAGTCGTCGGAGAAGCGAATCAGGCTGTTGGCCGGGAGGTTCTGCGCGAACACCGACGGCTTGAGGTCCTGCACACCACAGACCTGGTAGCCGCCACCGCCCGGCAGGTCCGGATCGGTCGGCGCCGTGATGCAGAACGAGTCGTAGCTGTTCGCGTCGTAACGGAGGTCATCCGTGAAGGTGGCATTGCCGAAGGTGCGGCGATAGTAGCCGCCGTTCACCGACACGCGATCGGCGAGCTGGTGCTGCGCCGCGACGGTGATTTCGTTGTTGTAGCCGCGCTTGCCCCAGCCGCGGAGCAGGTCGGGCGAGTACTGAGTGGTCGGCACGGTGAGGCGGCCGAAGGTCGGGGTCGAGGCCGACGGCGCCAGCTCGTTGAACTGGATGTTGCCGGCGTTGTCGAGCGGCAGGCCGTTGCCGTCCACGTCGGTCCATGGGCGCGTGTCGGAAGCGGTCAGCGCGCCAATCGGGTTCACCTGGTTGGCGAACGCAATCGCCTGGCCGGCGACGTAGCGCGCGAAGCTCGCCTTGAGCGCCGTGCGGCCGTTGCCGAACACGTCCATGGCAAATCCAACGCGCGGCGAGATGTCCTTCCAGTTTTGGACTTCGCCCGTGCACAGTTCACCCGGATCCCACTTGCCGTCCGGGCAGTCGCCGAAGGTCGCGCCGGCGCCGTGACGGCTCGGCTTCACGATGCTCTCGCGCGTTTCGCCGATGAACTGGTCGTAGCGGATGCCCATGTTCAGGGTGACGCGGCCCATCGACCAGCGATCCTGGAGGTAGATGCCGAGATCGCGATCGACGCCGTTGTTGCGATCGGACGGCAGGCGGAGCTGCGCCGACACCGGACGGCCGTTGTTGTAGGTGATCGGCTGCATGTCGCCGGTCCACATCGTCAGCAGGCGCCAGTCGCCGTTGGTCCAGTTCATGCCGCCGCGGAAGCTGTGCGACCCGACCACGTACGACGCTGCGCCCATGAACGTGCGCAGCACCGAGAAGTGATCGGCGGGATTCGGCCACGCGTTGGCCTGGCGGTTATTCGACGAGTCGACCACGTTATAGACGCGCGAGTTCCGGATCGCGTCTTCGTCCCACACCTTGTTGTCGTGGCCGACCACGCTGGGCTGATACAGCTCGGTGTACTCCTGGTTGTACAGGCCGAACCCGCCCTCGAGGAGCAGGTTGTTGGTATGCGTGCGCGTAAACTTGGTGACGTGCGCAAAGCTGGTCGGCGTCACCTGCACACCAGCGGCCTCGGGCGGAATCGTCGCCGCGATGCCCCAGTGATTGCGATATTTCCGCTGGTTGTCGTGATACACCGACAGCTTGTCCTTGGTGCTGATCTGCCACGACACGCGAGCCGCGTTGCTGACGATGTGGCCATCGTCCACGCCGGGGCTGCTGAAATCGGGCTCGTAAATGAACGGTGACGGGTTCAAGTCGGCATAGGCGTCGGTCTTGGTCTTGGTCGAACCCAGGTGCCGGAAGGTGTAATTGAACCAGAGCCTGTCCCTCATGATCGGACCGCCGATCTGCGCGTTGGTGTCCCAGATGTTCTGGATCACGTCCACGTTGCTCAGCGAGTTGTTCGGGTTGAACGTCTTGCTGCCGCTCAGGTTGGAACGGGTGCAGGGCACGCCGCGGGAAGGCGAGCCGCAATTGTCTGAGGCGAACGATTCGTCCGCCCAGTTGCCGATGAACATGCCGCGGAAGGAGTTGCCGCCGTCCTTGGGCACCATGTTGACGCGCATGCCGCCCTGGCCCATTTCGGCCGAGTCGGCGCCCGTCACGTAGCTGAACTCCTCGAAGCTCGCGTCGTTCCAGTAGACGCCGCTGTAGGCGCCCTGCGCGCAGAGGTTGTTGAGGCGGATGCCCTCAATCGTCTGCACCGTGTCGCCGGAGCCGCGGTACTGGAGCGGCGACTGCTGCAGGTTGCCCGAGCCGCCGACGTCGCGCGACAGCGCGCCGCCGCCGCCGACCGCGAGCGTCGTGCCGGGAATCATGATGCCGACCGCCTGGATGTTACGGCCGGTCGGGAGTGCCTCGCGCACTTCCGCCGTCATCACCACGCGCTGCGTGATGCTCTGCGTGTCGACGATCGGCGATTCACCGGTCACGGTCAGCGTCTCTTCGAGCGCGCCGACCTTCAGGTCGACGTTGATCGTCGCCGTGAAGTCCGACGTCAGCTCGATGCCTTCGCGGATCACCGTCGTGAATCCGGGCAGCTCGAACTTCACCGTGTACAAGCCCGGCCGCAGCGCCAGTATCGAATAGCTGCCGGAGCCGCTCGTGACGACGGTGCGGGTTTTTTCGATCAGCGCCGGGCTCGAGGCTTCGACCGTGACGCCTGGCAGCACGCCGCCAGACGCGTCACGAACGGTACCCGAGATGGTGCTTGTTTGCGCCGACGCCAAAGCCGGCGCGAAGACGAGAGTCAGAAAAACAAAACAACGAACCGTGAGCGAACGCATCAACAGCTCCTTTGAAGTGACCATCTTCCCGAAAACAGCCCACGGCGCGTGGGTCTTGCAAGAACAAGGTGTAAAGACCCTGTTAAGAGCCACATTAAGCAGCAGTCTAGCCATGCTGTCAATGCTTGGACATGCATGCGAATTACTTCTTGGTGGCGGTGAAGGTACCGTTCACCATCCCGGCGATGTCCATCGTGCCTTTCATGGTGTCCTTCTCGACCGTGCCTTTGTAGGTGACCGGCGCCTGCTGGCCCTGAACGTCGACCGTAAAACTGAACGTAATTGCATTCCCCTTCACGGTTCCGGTGAGATCGGAGCTGCCCAGCTGACCGACGTACTTGCCGGTGAGCTTCTCGCCGTCCTGCTTGAACGTGATGGTCGGGGTGCCGGCGCCCTGGTCGGTGGTGACCGTAAAGACCCAATCCCCGGTGACATTCGTGGCCTGGGCGCCCACCGCCGCCAAGGCTATGGTGGGCAGGCCAATTTGTGCAGAACCGAGAAGCAGGCCAGCAATGATGACGGCGGTGCGGATGACTGTCTTCATATGTATCCCTCTGCCGGGAATCCTAACTCATCTTGCTTCCTGTTAGGATTGCGGCGCCGAGGACAAAAACCTATGCGTCGAGTTTCCCTAGTCGTGTGTCTCGTCGTGGCCGCGTTGCAGTGGCCGAGCGCGCAGTCCCGCGTCGTTGAGTGGACGCACTACAGCGGCAACGCCGCGAGCCAGAAATATTCGCCCCTCGATCAGATCAACAAGGACACGATCGGCAAGCTGCAGGTCGCCTGGCGGTGGGCCTCGCCCGACAACTCGGTGATCGAAGCGAACCCGACCTCGCGGCCCGGTCCCTACAACGACACGCCGCTGATGGTGAAAGGCGTGCTCTACACGGTGACGTCGCTGGGCCAGGTGGCGGCGATTAACCCCGTGACCGGCGCGTCGATCTGGGTGTTCGATCCGCTCAACTGGAAAACCGGCCGGCCCGGCAACCTGGGCTTCGTCCACCGCGGCCTCTCGTTCTGGAGCGATGGCAAGCGCGATCGACTGCTGCTCGGCACCAACGATGCCTACCTGCTCTCGATCGATGCGAAGACCGGCGCCCTCGATCCGTCATTCGGGCAGGGCGGCAAGATCGACCTCATGGAAGGCGTCGCGCACGCGGTGCGGGCCACCAACTACTCGGTCAGCGCCGCGCCCGTGATCTGCAAGGACGTGGTGGTGGTCGGCTCGAGCATTCACGACGGGCCGACGCACAAGGAGTGGCCGCGCGGCGACATCAACGGCTTCGACGTGCGCACCGGCAAGAAGCTGTGGAC
>JALDXK010000492.1:0-5059 GCA_032155105.1 Acidobacteriota bacterium | reverse complement strand
CAGATGAATCGGCTCACCGCGGCGCTGCTTGCGGATGCGGGCGTGGCGTGGGTCGACGCCGGCGTGGCGGAGTCCCCGGAAGGCAAGGCCGACATTCTCGAAGCCAAGGAAGAGACCGGCCGCACGCTGCGTCTCTTCATCGATCAGGACTCCAAGCTGCCATTGATGATCCAGTACCAGGATCCGAAGCCGATGGTGATGATCAACGGCGGTCCTGGCCGCGGTCCCGGTGGGCCTCGTGGTCCCGGCGCGGGCGGTCCACCTCCGCCCCCGCCTCCTCCAGGTGGCGCACCGCAGGCCGGCGGCCCGCCAGCGCCTCCACCGGCGCCGATGTCACAAGAGGACATGCAGAAGCGCGTGGCAGAGATGCGCAAGAACCCTCCGCCGCTCGGCACGTACGCGATGCACCTGTCGGACTTCAAGAAAGTCGACGGCGTGATGCTGCCGCACCGGATCGAAACCTCCCTCGACGGCGAGCCGAATGAGGAATGGACGATCGAGAAGTACAAGGTGAACCCGGCAGTGAAAGCTGAACTCTGGGAAAAGAAGTAATGAGGACGTTTGTCGCAGCGGTCGCGCTGGTCGCCGCCCTCGCTCCGGCGGCGGCCGCGCAAGTCGTGCAGGGCACCGGCGTGGGTGGCGCGCTCCGCGTCACCGTGCTCGATCCCACCGAGGCGGCGTTGATCATCGCGCAGGTCACGATCGTCGACGCGCGCGGGGTCGAGCACACCGCCGCGGTGAACGATCGCGGCGTCGCGGAATTCGAGGGCCTCACGCCTGGCCCCTATCAGATCACGGCCAACGCCGAGAGCTTCCGGCCCCTCACGACGCCGTTCACCGTGCGGCGAGGAGAGAACCGCACGACGCTGCGGCTCGCGCTGGCGACCATCGAGCAGTCGGTGACGGTGCAGGACCAGAGCGCCGCCGATCGCCGCGACAACGGCTTCACCAAGACCCTCACCCAGGACGAGATCGATTCGCTTCCTGACGATCCGGATGAAATGGCCGAGGAGCTGGCGCGCATGGCCGGCCCGGGCGCGCAGATCTTCGTCAACGGCTTCCGCGGCGGCCGGCTGCCGCCGAAGGATCAGATCCAGCAGATTCGCTTCCACACCAACTCCTTCTCGGCCGAGTACCACGAGGCCGGCATGGTGCGCGTCGAAGTGATTACCAAGCCAGGTCTTGGCGGTTGGCGCGGGCACACCAACTTCGGCTTTCGTGACGAGTCGTTGAATGCGACCAACGCGTTCGCCACGGAAAAGGGCCCGGAGCAGATGCGCCGCTACATGCTGAACTTCCAGGGGCCCATCGCGAAGGGCAAGACCGGACTGACCGTGTCGTTCGACGGCAACAGCTCCTACGAATCGAAGACCATCGTCGCCAGCGGGCCGAACGGCACGGTCAACGGCCTTGCGGTGGTGCCGAGCGATGCCATGAACTTCATGGCCCGCGTCGAGCAGCAGATGGGCGCCAGCGGCCAGCTGCAGGCCGAATACTCGCGTCGCCAGAACGATCGCAGCAACCTCGGCGTCGGCGACTTCGACCTGCCGGAGCGCGCCTACGCGGTAGACAACACCACCGACACGTTCCGGGTGCGTTCGACCAGCGTGGTCGGCAAGAAAGTGTTCAGCGAGTTCCGCTTCTCGCTGATCGATTCGACGCTGTCCACCACGCCGGCGTCGCTCGAACCCACGATTCGCGTCAACGACGCCTTCACCGCGGGCGGCGCCGGGCAGATGGGCGCTCGCAGCGCTCGCGAGATCGAGCTGGCGCAGAACTTCGACTTCACCATCGGCAGGCGGCACTCGCTGCGCGCCGGCATGCTGGTCGAGGCCGGCTGGTGGGACAGCGATCAGCGCAGCAACGCAACCGGCACCTACACGTTCACGAGCCGCGAGGCGTTCGAGCTGGGGCTGCCATCCACCTACGCGATCCGCGTCGGTGACCCGGTGGTCGAGTACTCGCAGGTCAAGGCGGGCTGGTTCCTCCAGGACGATTTCCGCCTGTCGCGCTCGCTGCAGGTGAGCGCCGGGCTGCGCCACGAGCTGCAGACCGAGGTCGAGTCGAAATGGAACTTCGCGCCGCGCGGCGCCTTCACCTGGAACGCGACCAGGACCACGACCATTCGCGGTGGCTACGGCATCTTCTACGACTGGTACGATTCGGCCGTCTACGAACAGACCATTCGCGTCGACGGCGAGCACCAGGTCGACGTGATCGTGCAAAACCCTGCGTTTCCGGTGATTGAGGGCGGCGGTACGCGGCTGCCGGCCAGCATCATTCGCGCGGCGTCGATCGACCAGCCGATCATCCACCAGGCGTCGTTTGGGCTCGAGAAGCCGCTCACGCCGTGGGCCGATTTCCGCACCGACTACATGTGGACGCGCGGCTTCAACACGCTGCGGTCGGTGAACGTCAACGCCCCGGTGGATGGCCTGCGTCCGGATCCGACGCGCGGCAACATCTCCGAGATCCAGTCCACCGGCAAGCGCGCCCTCGATCGCGTGACCGTGGCGTTCAACGCACGCTACATGCCGCGCCGCATCCTCGGCATGGTGATGTACCAGCTGGCCAGCGCACGCAACTACGCCGACGCGCCGACCATGCTGCCGTCGGACAGCACCAACCCCGACGCCGACTGGGGCCCCTCGTCTACCGACGTGCGCCACCGGATCTTCTTCAACTTCAACGCACCGATTGCGCGCGGCGTGCGTATGGGCTTCAACATGCAGGGCTCGTCGGCGCTGCCGTACAACATCATCACCGGCTTCGACGACAACGGCGACACGGTGTTCAACGATCGCGACCCCGGCGTGGCGCGCAACAGCGGCCGCGGCGCGATGCAGTGGACCGCGAACCTGCGGCTCAATCGTTCGATCGGTCTCGGCGGCACCCGCTCCGGCCCGCCGAACATGCCGATGCCGCCGCCCCCACCGCCGGGTGGCGGTGCGATGGCGCAGCGCGTTGGCGGCGGCGGCCCTGGCGGCGACGGCGGCCCGCAGATGGTGGTGATGGAAGGAACCAACCAGCGTTATCGGCTCGATCTGTACCTGAATATCCAGAACCTGTTCAACCGCACGAATTACAACGCGTTCGTCGGCAACCAGCAGTCGGAGTTCTTCGGCACGGCGACGTCCGCGGGTCCCGCCCGACGAGTGGAGATTGGAGCTTCCGTCACCTTTTAGGCAACTGCCGGGGGCGGCACTCCCTTGCCGGGGAGTGATCATCGCCGGGGGCGGCACGACGCGCCGGGGAGGTGATCGTCGCCGGGGAAATTCCCGGCAAGCATCATCCACCCCGGCAGAGATGCGCGAAGCCCCGGCAAGTGTTGCCGTCCCCGGCAAGAAGTGCCGCCCCAGTATGCTTGTGCAGTGACGTCACCGTCAGTCATCGTCGTCGGCGCCGGCATTGTCGGTTGCACGGTCGCTCACGAATTGGCCCGCCAGGGTGCGGGCGTGCGGGTGCTCGAGACGAGGACGCCGGGACAGGGAGCCACGCGCGCGTCGGCGGGCATCCTCGCGCCGTATATCGAAGGGCACGAAGACATCTTTCGCGATCTCGGCGCCCGCAGCCTCGAGCTGTACGATTCGTTCATCGATCGCGTCAAGGCCGACAGCGGCCGCGACATCTTCTACCAGCGCAACGGCACCTTCTCGCTCGCGTTCAGCAACACCGACGCCGAGCGGCTGACGGCGCTCGCGGTGATGCTGAAGGCGCAGCAGGTCGAATCGCGATGGCTGGAGCCGTCGGCATTCGCTGACGTCGAGCCGCGCGCCTCGCACCACGCGACCGGCGCCCTGCTGATCCCCACACATGGCTTTGTCGGGGTGACGTCACTGACGCTCGCTTCGGCGGCGGCGGCCGAGCGCGCCGGCGCGGTGTTCACCACTGCGGTCGGCGCGGTGCGCATCTTTCCGTTGCCCGGTGGCCGCGTCGGCGTGCAGACCTCGAGCGCGACGTGGGACGCGGACCGGGTGGTGCTTGCCGCGGGAAGCTGGTCGTCGCACATCACCGTCGAGGATGCCGATGCTGTTCCGGTGAAGCCGATTCGTGGACAACTGATCCAATTGCAGTCGGAACCCGGCGCCATTCGGCGCGTGTTATGGGGCCCGGACGGATACCTGGTGCCGTGGCCCGACGGCGCGGTTCTCGTCGGATCGACCGTTGAAGACGTGGGCTTCGACGAATCGCATACGGACGAGGCCGTGGCGCAGCTGCGCGGCGTCGCCGCCGAGCTGGCGCCGATGTTGGCGAACGCGCCAATGACGAGCGTGCGCACGGGCCTCCGTCCGCGCGGGCCCGATGACCTGCCGATGCTCGGCCGCTCGCAGGCCGTGCCCGGCCTGATCTATGCCACCGCGCACTACCGGAACGGCGTGCTGTTCGCGCCGCTCACGGTGCAGCTGGTTGCCGACCTCGTCTTCGATCGCGCCGCCGATCCGGCCCTGCGCGATCTCGATCCTGGCCGTCACGGACGTCTCTGAATTCTGCGCCGCCTGCGCCTGCAGTGGCGTAACATCCCTCCCAGCGATGGCCCTGTTGAAACCGGACGAGATCACCGGGCGCCTGTCGGCGCTCAACGGATGGACCGAAGACGGCACGACGATCCGCAAGGAATACGTCTTCCAGGACTTTCCTGAAGCGGTGCTCTTCGTCAGCGCGCTCGTGCCCGGCGCCGAAGAAGCTGATCACCATCCCGACATCGAGATTCACTACAAGCGCGTCATCCTCACCTACTCGACGCACTCCGAAGGCGGCCTCACGGACAAGGATTTCGACGGCGCGGCGATGGCCGAAGCGGTGGCCACCAACCTGCCGCACCTGGAAGAGTTCGGGGACGGGTAATTGAAGCTCAAGAAGCTGTATAGCTCGCGCGAAGTCGCGCAGCTCACGGGCCTGACGGCCCGGCAGCTTCAATGGTGGGCGCAGCGGAACTACTTCCTGCCGTCAGTGGCGTCCCACAAGACCGAGGCCGGCGGCTTCACCGAGCGCCGCTATACGCCGATCGAACTGCTCGAGCTGATGGTCCTGGCCGATCTGCGCCGCAAGGGATTTACCG
>JALDXK010000491.1:0-5075 GCA_032155105.1 Acidobacteriota bacterium | reverse complement strand
CGCTCAGAGAACTGCCGCGGACACCGACGCCAGCCCCAGGAAGCTGAGAAATCCGACGACATCGGTCACCGTCGTCAGGATGATGGTCCAGCGCTCCCCTACCCGATCGGTCGCACGCGATCCTTCCCGCCTTGGTTGAGGCATTTCTGCAAGCGTCGCAGCGCGCGCCTGACAGCCATCCGCACTGCCGCGTCGCTGGGCATGCCGAGCTGGACGGCAACATCCGCGCAGGATAACCCCCGCACCAGGCGCAGCACGATGAGCTGGCGATCACGATCGGCCAGGCAGGCGAGCGCCTGCGCGTAGGGTCTGAGGCTCTCTCGCGTAATCAATCGTTGGAGCGGTGACATGCCACGATCGACAGTCCAGCTGCCGTCATCGTCAAGCCCAAAAGCCGGCTGACGCCTTTTCCTTCTGACCTCGTCCACAATGCGATGGCGGATTGATGTCAGCAAATACGACAGGAACGCGTGTTCGTGGGCTAACTCCAGGCGCGGGAGCTGCCTGAGCCCGCTCAGCAAAGCCTCCTGCACCAGATCGTCCGGGGCGATCGTCCCGTGGAGTTGCGCGGGCAGATGTCTTATAGCAAACCGCTTCAATTGCGGCAGGTAACCGCCGATCAGAGCATTCCATTCGAGTCCACTGCTGGCCGATGTCGAGGCAGTCGTTGGTTCCACGGTGGCCTCCTTGCCGAACACGTCGATTTTTGCCATTTGTTTCCATTTGGCGTGATTAGACGACGTGCTCGACCCGAACGCCGTGAGTAACCGGTTAGGAAAAGCTGATGGTCAGCTGAGGGCCAACTCTTACGTTGGGTGAACGAGTTACAGCGGGTTCTGAGGAGGGGTGACCGCCTCGAAGTCTCGTGCGATCTGCTGCAGCACCTTTTGATCGACGACGCGGGCGTCGCCTTTGTCGGGCTCTTTTTCGGAGTAGACCGTCAGCTTCACCGCGCCGCAGGGCAGACCGAGCGCAGCGGGATCGAACACGTAGAGTCCTTCGTAGATCGCCTCGGTGTCCGAGACTCGGTGTTCGACCACGAACGGGTGGATCGGGGTCACTTCCGTGTCGCCGCAGAAGGCACGCATCCGCAAGAATCCAGCCTTCGCGCGCGCCATCGGCGGCAGCGACACGCCTTGCGTCATCGCCGCGCCTCGCGCCACCTTGGCCCACAGACCTTCCGCCATCTTTGGCGTGACGCGCACCACCAGCGCGCGCGGATACTCGGCCAGGTATTCCGACCAGTTGCCGAACTCCATCACCGGGCGCCGCACCTGATCCTTCGCGCCATAGATGTGAACCGGTGTGATGAAGGCGATGTCGAAGTCGGTCGCGCTCATCGAGTACGGACTCAGGCTGCCGGCGCGATTTTTTACCGCCTCGCTCAGCGCGCTGACGGCAACCGGCCCGGGATCCAGCGCCAGGTGCGTCGTGTCCGGTGGCATCTCCTCGGCCACCTTCTTCTCCACCGCTGCCATCACTTCGCAGGCCTGGTCGATCCTGACAACCCGCGCGTCCGAACGAGCATCCGGATCCCGATCATCCACCGTCGTGAATCCAATCAGGCCACCCGCCGCGAAAACCGGCCCGCCCGTACTGGCCCGCGCGAATCTCAGATCCGACAGAATCAGACGCGGTCCGACGCCGGTCACATCCCCAAGCGACAGACGCTTTTGTCCCGTCATATCCGCGCCGATGGTGGAAAGCACCTGCCCGTTCGCCACCGACGGCCTTGCCTGGCCGCATCCGAGCGGCAACGGCCGCAGTGACGTGACAACCGAGGGATTGACCCAGAGGATCGCAATGTCGCGCACGGGATCCGACGCGAGAACGGTCGCCTTTACCCTGATGTCGGGGGCAAACTGCGCCTCGACGGACGTGGCGGTACCGACGACGCGCTGATTGGTGACGATCAGGCCTCGGGCATCGACGACAAATCCCGACGCGTGCCGGGTCGGAGTCCACAACGCGACGACAGTCTCTTGCCATTGAGACGCGAGAAACGAAGGGTCCGTGGTCTCTGACGGAGTGGCCGATGTCGCCGCGGCTGTTGCAGCACCGACCGACGCGTTGTCGGCTGTCAGTGCGAGCGTGGCGTCACGGCCGGCGACGATCTCGAGGCGCCGCGACCATTCGTAGCTCTTGCCCTGGAACGCCACCGGCTGATCGGATTCCACGACATAACGGCCAGGCCGCAGCGAGACGTCGGCCGTACCGGCCAGCGTGGTGAAAACGCGTCGCGTCTCCGCGGTTTGCGGCTCGTCACTGATGAGCAGCAAGTGGCGCGCTACCGACGTCGTCTTTCCCGTGGCGTCAGTGAGAGTGACCGTGATGCGGAGCGTGCTGGACCCCTGGGTAGACGCCGCCGACGAACTGAGGACCAGCAACGTTGCGACCAGCAACACCCGACGCACAGAGCGATCGTCCGCCCCTGGCACGCCGAAGTCAACGGCCCTGAATCTAGGCCGGCCGATTCGACAGCGTCTTCCTCCTGGCGAGTCCTTCGGTGGCGCAAGTCTACCCCAAGCCCAGAGGTGTGCTCTTCGAGGAGAGGCCGCGAAGGCGAAAAGCTCTCCACTCTCGTCGTCTGCCAGGGATTGGAGTCCATGTGTTCAGTCTGGAACAGCGCGCGAGGCACCTGTTGCCTACAGTGGCACAGATGACGTTATTTCGCGGCTTCCGGTCGGGTCGGCTCCGATGAGCCCCGGCCGCGCTGCAAGTTCACCACAAGGACACGATCAATGACGACCACGAACGGAACGATCAAACGCATCACTGAAAAAGGCTTCGGTTTCATTGCGGCTGCTGACGGCACCGAGTATTTCTTCCATCAGTCCGCCTGCGCCAGCACACCCTTCGACCAGTTGCGGGAAGGCCAGACTGTCTCATTCACCGTCGGCCAGGGTCCGAAGGGTCCTCGCGCCGAGAACGTCACCGTGCGGTGACCTTGCGAGCGCGAGGGAGTAACCGGATTATCGACGGCCCTGACGGCCACGGCCAGCACTCATGGCGAGGCTGGCGATGGTCCGGGTCGCTTCGCATTCGCGCCGCCTCCAGCACGTGTCCTCCGTAATGACCTTTGCCAGCGTGTCGACGATCTTGCCCCCGCATTGTGGGCACGCGGTCGGTCGGGCAACTGGCTTCACGAATGGTGTATCAGGCATCGTTCTTCCCTTGTATCCGACACTCGCCTATCCGAGCACCAGCATAGTGGCCAGCCGTAGGCCCAGAACGAGTGCAATCGCGATCGCACAAATCGCGATCAGTCATGACCGGGATGATGTCCGATTGCGGCCGCCGACGTCTGTTCCGCTGTGCACAGAGGACTCTGTACAACAATGCCTCGTCCGCGCGCCCACGTTTGGAAGGCACCCGTGTAGCGATGCGCTCACGAACTAAGCCGGTCACGCCGCCGGTCGCGCGCAGTGCGCTGACCCCATTCGACGTGCAGGCGTTCCTCGATTCGGCCGGCGTCTCGCGCCGGATCGTGCGTTTCGCGCGCGCCTCGGTTGTCTTCGCGCAGGGAGCCCCGGCCCACAGCGTCTTCTACATCCAGCAGGGGGGCGTGAAGCTCTCCGCTGTGTCGCGCAGGGGGAAAGAGGCCATCGTGGCCATGCTCGTGCCCGGCGACTTCTTTGGCGAGGGCTGCCTCGCCGGGCAATCGCTGCGGATGGGAACTGCGACCGCATTGGTGCCGACGACGGTGTTGAGGATTCACAAGCGCGAGATGATGCGGACGCTGCACGAGCAATCGGCGCTCTCGAACCGATTCATTGCCCACATGCTGACTCGCAACATCCGAATCGAAGAGGACCTCGTCGATCACCTCTTCAACTCGAGCGAGAAGCGATTGGCGCGCACTCTGCTCCTCCTCGCGTGCTACGGCGATGAACGTGATTCAGAGCGCGTCCTGCCCAAGCTCTCTCAGAGCACACTTGCCGAGATGGTCGGCACGACGCGATCGCGCGTCAATATCTTCATGAACAAGTTTCGCAAGCTGGGATTCGTCCGCTACAACGGCACACTCACCATCAACAGCTCGCTACTGAGTGTCGTCCTGCACGACTGAGCCCTCTGGGCGGGAACGCCCGCGAGGTGAAGGCACATCACGCCCGATTCGCAATGAATCTCTCGCCAACCGTGTTGTGCGAGATGCGGCCAGCGCTGGAATGCGCTGCGGCTCCTCGCCGTCAACGGCTCTGCCGCGTGGTGCCCGACACGGATAATCTGCCGCCGGCACGGGTCACTGCCGCTCGCGCGTTGGATCAGCAGTTGGACCCTTCTCCGGTCGATACTCGTAAGGTAAATCAGTAGGACCCGAGGTCAACCGTGAGAGACGCATTCACCGAGCTGAAGCAGGCGGCGCGCGCGCTGGCGAAACGACCGGGATACGCGGTCGTGGCCACATTCACCCTCGCGCTGGGAATCGCTGCGAACGTCGCCATCTTCACCGTCGTCAACGCCATACTCCTGCAACCCCTTCCATACCCGGATGCCGACCGCATCGTCACGGTGCGCCACAACGCGCCCGGCCTGGCGCTGCCGGAGCTGGAGATCTCACCCGGGCTGGTCGAGCTCTATCGCGACAGCGCCCGCACACTGACGCGGATGGCGGCGTACGAGCCGGGCGAACGCAACCTCACCGGCAGTGGGCACCCGGAGCGCATCAAGGTCGCAAGCGTGACGCCGGAGGTCTTCGATGTGCTTGGCGTCAGGCCGATGCGCGGGCGTGCGTTTGGTGAGCCCGACGCGCGCAAGGACGCGCCGCTGGTCGTCATCCTCACCGACGCTCTCTGGCAATCTGATTTCGGCAGCGCCCCGAACATCGTCGGCCGGCGCGTCGAAGTGAACGGCGTTCGCGCGGAGATCGTCGGCGTCATGCCGGCGGGGTTCGCGTTTCCTGACGCGGACACGAGGCTGCTCGTACCGCTCTTCCTCGATCCGGCCGGCGGCTTTGGCGCGTTTCGCGCGAGGAGCCTTGCACGCCTTGCGCCGGGAATCGCACTCGATGTCGCTCAGCAGGAGATCACCGCGCTGCAGGCGCGGATCCCCGAGCGATTCCCCGACATCGAACG
>JALDXK010000490.1:0-5087 GCA_032155105.1 Acidobacteriota bacterium | reverse complement strand
CATCGCTGCGCTTCATGCCATTCCAGACCCTGTCCATGTCGCCGGCCTGCAGGTCTCCGGCGACGATGCGGCTGGCGGCGGTGCCGACGCCGAATGCCGTGCTCTCTTCGTGCGCCCACACCACCATCTCGAGCGGATGACGGGTCTGGATCTTCGCCGCCTGCACGGCCTGGATCGTTTCAAGCGCGGCGAACGTGCCGAGATCGCCGTCGAAATTGCCCGCGCTCGGCACCGAGTCGATATGCGATCCGAACAGGATCGCGGGCTGGTTCGGCTGGCCGCCAAAGCGGCCGTAGATGTTGCCGGCGGGGTCGATGCGAGGAACGATCTCAGCCTGCTTCAGCTCGTCGATGATCCACGCGCGCGCGGTAAGATCCGGCACGGAATAGGCGACGCGCGTGACGCCATCGGCGAAGCTCCCCCCGTTCCGCCCGTGATAGCTCAGGCGCTCGAGCCGGTTGCGCAGGCGTGCCGCATCGATCGAGGGAGAGGATTGGGCGCGGGCACGAGCGGGTCTGGCCGCCACCGCAGCGGCGGCGGCCATGGAAAGAAATGAGCGACGAGTAATCAATGTGTTGGTCTATTTCTGACGTTCGACGATGGTGCCCCAGAAGCCGATCATCATTTCTTCCCAGGTCTGATCGCCCCAGGTGACGTCCTTCGTGGGATCGGGGTTGAACTTGTTCTGCGGTGAATTGTCGAAGTGCGCGACCACTTCGATCTCGGTGCCCTTGGGAAACCGCTTCGCTTCCTTCAGTTGATACGTGATCTGCCAGTTGAAGTCGTACTTCGGCACCGCGAGCAGGGTTTCCACGCGGCCGTCCGGATACTTCGCCGTGTAGGTCATGTCCTTGCCGCGCACGTGCATGTGCGGCGTGAACGACGTGATGATGGTGTCGGCCGCCAGCACGCGCGAGGCGCGCACTTCGTGCGCCGGCGCGCCGGCGGGAATCTTGAAACGGAAGTCCATGGCGCTGCCGCCACGCTGCTGCCACTGCGGCGGTTCCTTCGCGAACAGCAGGCCGACCTGCGTCTTATCCACCGTGGCCTCGCCGTTGGTGGTGTAGTGCATCTGCAGCACGATGTCGGAATTGCCGGTGAGCAGGCGGCCCACGCCGGGGTCGAACACCACACCGGGCTTGTTCGGCGTCACGCCGCCGATGTTGCCGGGGCCGAGAGCACCCTGCTCGGTGACCGGTGATCCGGCGGGCACGGTGAACGCGATCACGTGATGGACGTGCGCGCGCGCCTGCGGCTTGATCTCGATCGCCTGCAGCCAGCGATCCTCCTTGATGTTCGTCGGAATGCGAATGTACTGATAGTCGATCGTGCCGCGTGCCGGAATTTCAAACGGCTTGTCCATCTCGAACACGACATCGGGCTTGCCGATGCTCCAGCCGTCGGCGGCAAACGTCGGCACCGCGGGAAGATTCGCGTCGTCGCCCTTCGGCGCGCCGGCGTCGACCCACCGGACGATGGTGTCGATTTCCTTGTCGGTGAGGCGCGGGTCGTTCTTGAAGACACCGTGCGACGGGTCGGCGCCCCACGGCGGCATGGTGCGGGTCGACACGCGGTTGCGAATCGAGCGCGCCCACGGCCGCGCGTCTTCGTACTTGATCAGCGACATCGGCGCAAACATCGTCGGCCGATGGCACTCGACGCACTTGGAATAGAAGATGGGCGCCACGTCCGTGGTGAACGTGGGGGTTTGAGAGAACGCCGGTACTGCCGTGAAGAGAACGACGACCGCGAGTGCAACGCGCATCCTGCCCATGGGGCCTCCGCCGCACAGTATATAGTGTCGCTGGCCTGCGGCCGCCATCGGGAAACCGCGGCGGCCCTGGTTCGTCTGGCAGATTTTCGGAGGATTTCATGCGCCGCACCGTTGTCCTACTCATCGCCCTGCTCGCCCTTCCCACATCGGCATTCGCCACGTGGTCCGTCATCGCGGTCGATCGCGCGACGGGTCGCGTCGTCATCGCCTCGGCGACCTGCGTCGATCGTGACGATCAGTTCCTGATGGGAGTGCAAGCCGTCGTCGTCCCCGGCAAAGGTGTGGCCGCGTGCCAGGCGGGGGTCGACGGCACGCACAAGAACCAGATGCTGGTCTACGAGGAGCTGAAGAAGGGCACGGATCCGAAACGCATCATCGAGATGCTGAGCGCGGATCCGGCGTTCCAGGGGCGGCAGTTCGGCATTCTCGATCTGCAGGGGCGCAGCGCGGGTCATTCAGGATTGACGAACGGCTACGTCTCGCAGGACGTGCAGGGCCAGGTGCCTGGCACTGAAATCTTCTATTCGATCCAGGGCAACATCCTGCGCGCGGGCTACGTGGTGCCGAACGCGGTGCAGGCCTTCACCAGGACCAGTGGCACGGTCACCGATCGCGTGATGGCGGCGATGGAAGCCGCCGACGGCTCGGGCGGCGACAGCCGCTGCAATTGCCCGCCGTGGCCCACGGATGGCACGACGCCGGCGATTGCCTGCGACGGACGCACGTCGACGGTTGCCTACGTCCTGGCCGCCGATCCGAAAGACACCAACGGCGACTCGCACAACAACGGCAAGTACTCGATGTACCTCACGACGTCGCAGCCGGGACCGGACAAGGGCCCGTATCAGATCAAGCCCGGCGAGAATCTCAACCCGGTCAAGACGCTGCGCCTGCGCTACGACGCGTGGAAAAAGACGCAGCACGGCTCGAATGACGGTCTGCTGAATCCGCTGCCACCCCCCACTCCGCCGCCCGGCGGCGGCGGACAGAATCGCCGCGCGCCGATTCAGATCATGGGGCTCACGACCACTGCGTGGACCGACGGCGGGATGATCCCCGCCAAGTACACGCAGGCCGGCACGCAGGTGTCGCCGCCGCTCGCGTGGAGCAACGTGCCTGAGGGTGTGCAGAGCTTCGTGCTGATCGCGCGCGACACCGACGCCGTGATGGGCAACACCGGCACGGACGACATGCTGCATTGGATGGTGTGGAACATTCCGGGATCAGCGCGCGCGTTGGCCGAGGCGATCCCGCAAGGCAATCAACTTCCGGATGGGTCGCGGCAGATCAGCGCGAGCGGTCCGTACTATCGCGGCCCCGGCGCGCCCGCGGCAGGGCCCGCGCATCACTACGTCTTCGAGCTGTATGCGTTGGATTCGACCATCGAGGTGCCGGCGGTGGGACAATCACCGGCGCAAACGCGCGCTGCGGTCGAGCAGGCGATGGCTGGCAAAATCCGCGCAAAGGGATCACTCGTTGGACTCTTCAAGCGTCCCTAGTACGCGGATTCTGCAGCAAAAACGCATGTAAAGGTGCCAGACCCCTTTACAATTCGCCGGGAATCGTGACGGGATCGCCCTTCTTGGTGAACACGATCGCGAGAATGCGGCACGGCGCGGTCTTGCTCGCGTTGCCCGATACCGCGTGCACTTCGCCGGGCTTGTCGAACGACTCGAAAAACATCTGTCCCACCGACAAGGTGGCCGGCGCCACGTCGTTCACGGCGAACAGGTATTGCCCTTCGAGCACGTAGCCGATCACGAAGCCCGGGTGGCGGTGACGGCCCGATATCTCGCCCGGCGGATACGACACCTCGCTGGCCGTCATCTGCCAGCCATCGAGGTTCACCGCGGGCGCATCGCGCTGCGCAAGTGGCTTGGCCGACGGCGCCCGTTCGACTCGCGAACCTTCGCTTTCAGCGACGACTCGCTCGCTCACGGCTAGCCGTTCGACTGGCAACCGCCCGCCCTCGGCGTGCAGTTGATCGCTCAGGGCGAGCGCCAGCATGCCCATCGCGCTCGCCGTCAGAAATTCACGTCGATCATGTGTCACAGCTGTGTCCTCCGTCAGACGCTCAGTGTTGCCTGGCCGTCGCTGCCGGCGGCCGCACCACGGTCACCGTGAGGCTCGACGGATACTGCTTCGAGTGGTGAACGCTGTTGCGCGCCACCACGCCTTTCGATTCGTCGAAGTTGTTGCCGCCGGTATTGAGGTTGCGATCGAATCGCGGGAAGTTACTGCTCGACACCTCGATGCGGAGGCGATGCCCCGGCGCGAAGTAGTTGCTGGTGGTCAGCGGCTGCAGCGTGACCTTGTAGACCTTCCCCTTCTCCATCCACACCTTCTTGTCGTAGCCCTCGCGGTAGCGCATGCGCTGGATAGACTCGTCGAGGTTGTAGGCGCGTCCATCGGGATACACGTCGAGGACCTTCACCGTGAAGTCGGTGTCTTTCGCGTCGGACGACACGTACAAGGTGGGCACGATCGGGCCGCTGATCTCGAGGCCGTCCTTGAACGGCTCGGAGGTGTAAACGAGGATGTCGTGCCGCGACTCCATCTTGCGTTGATCGAACGAGCCCGCGGTGATCGCGTTGCCGGTGCAGCAGACGTTGCCGCCGTACGACGTCACCGGGTTCATCGGGTCGTAGCTGAACGTATCGGGTGCGTCGGTCTCCGGCGGCGCCAGGGCCAGCTCGCCGTCGCCGCTCAATGAATTGGCGCGGCCGCCACTCGCCAGGTGGAACGTCATCGGCTGCGCGCCGGCGGGCGGCCACACGTCGGAGGTCTGCCACTTGTTACTGCCCATCGTGAAGTAGGTGACCCGCGCCAGCTTCTCGATGCGACCGCTGTGGTCACCCCTCAGGAACTTGTCGAAGAAGCCGTACATGATGTCGTTGTAGTCGAGCCGCGCGTCGCCCATGCTGCGCTCGCCGACAATCGTGTTCTCGGTGGCGCGCGTGAACGCGCAGTGCGCCACGGGGGCGATGATCCCCCACTGCTGATCGCGTACCGGCGGCTTCGCGGTCTGCCGCACGTGGTTGTACATCGCGAGGTTCGGGCCCACCGACACGTCGTACCACGACATGAACCAGAGGCCCGGCACGTTGAGCGCCATGTCGTCGTGCCACAGGCCGCCCTTGCGCCACGCGTCCGACGAGGGTTCGCGCTGCTGCATCATGCCGCCGGTTTCCACCGGCATCTTGTCGGCAAAGATTCCGCGCGGGCCCTCGACGTTCTTGATGATGTCTTGCGTGGGCAGGTGCCACAGCGCCTTGTCCCAGTCCACCGGCGGCATCCGCGGCGCGAGATCGAA
>JALDXK010000489.1:0-5090 GCA_032155105.1 Acidobacteriota bacterium | reverse complement strand
CGGACCTTTAGGTCCGTCGATCACCCGGACCTTTAGGTCCGTCGATCACCCGGACTTTAGGTCCGTCGATCACCCGGACTTTAGGTCCGTCGATCACCCGGACCTTTAGGTCCGTCGATCACTCGGACCTTTAGGTCCGTCGATCACTCGGACCTTTAGGTCCGTCGATCATCGGAACACCGATTGCACAGCAGGCGGCATGAGACTCCGCCGACCTAAACGACTTAAAGGCTTCACCTACGTCGGAAGGTATGCGTATTTGCTGACCATTTGCACATACCAACGCTACGAGACTTTCCGCGATGTCGACTTCACGCGAATGGCGATAACGAAGTTACTGATCACGTCGACGAAGTTTGGCTTTGCAGTAATTGCGTACTGTTTCATGCCTGACCACGTGCACCTGGTCGTATTGGGTGAACGTGACGACAGCGCTCTGAGATCGTTCGTCAAGAGTTGGAACACTCAGATGGGATTCGACTGGCGCCAGAAGACCGGCGGGACACTTTGGCAAGGCGGGTATCGCGACGACATTCTTTGGTCGGATGTCAGCTTGATACTGGCCGCTCGGTATGTCGTGATGAACCCAGTTCGGGAAGGCCTGGTCAATGGCCCCGAACTGTACGAATTCAGTGGATCCAGTCGCTACACGATTGCAGAAATCCTGGATGATGGAAATGGGCCGTGGGATGTGCAGATCGACAAACCAGATGTGGAGATCGACAAACCTAAAGGTTTGTCGCCGCAGGAATTGCAGGACCTGCAAGACCTGCCGGAGCTGGAATGAGATCGACAAACCTAAAGGTTTGTCGCCGCGGGAGTTTCCCTCAGTCCCCTGCGGCGACGGACCTTTAGGTCCGTCGATCACCCGGACCTTTTAGGTCCGTCGATCACCCGGACCTTTTAGGTCCGTCGATCACCCGGACCTTTAGGTCCGTCGATCACCCGGACCTTTAGGTCCGCCGATCAGCTTGAAGCAATGTACTTAGCAAAGGCCTCAGGCGCGACATTGCCCCCACTGACGATGGCGACTACCGTGCCTTGCGGGTGACCGAGTCCGAGGCGGGCGGCAGCCGTAGTCACGGCGCCACTGGGTTCGGCGACCAGGCGGGCGTTGCGGAACAACCATCCCACCGTGGATGCGATCGCCGACTCCTCCACCGTCACCACTTCGTCGACGAACTTCTGGATGTGCGCGAACGTCAGGTTGCCGGGGCGCAGGTTCATCAGGCCGTCGGCGATGGTGGCAGACGAGGGCAGCGTCACGGGCTGACCGGCTTCGAGAGACTTCGTCATCTTCGGCGCGCCGGCGGGCTCTACCGCCACGATGCGCACCGACGGCTTGATCTGCTTGATCGCCGCCGCCGTACCCGAGGCCAGCCCGCCGCCACCGGCAGGCACGTAGACGGTCCCAACGTCGGGGCACTGATCGAGAATCTCCAGGCCCGTCGTCCCCTGCCCGATGATGATCTGCCGGTGATCGAAGGGCGGCACGATCGTCAAGCCGCGCTCGCGGGCTTCGGTCTCCGCACGCGCCTGGCGATCGAGCGACGTGGTGCCTGCCATGATCACTTCGGCGCCATACGACTTGCAGCCTTCGATCTTGACCTTTGGCGCCGTGGTCGGCATCACGATCACCGCCTTCGCCCCGAGCTGCTGCGCGGCCAGCGCCACGGCCTGTCCGTGATTACCCGATGAATAGGTGATGACGCCGCGCTCCAGTTGCTCCTTCGGCAGCTGCGCGATCATGTTGTAAGCGCCGCGAATCTTGAAGGCACCCATCGGCTGAAAGCATTCACATTTCAAGAACAGCGGGCTTGGGTCGTGGGGCTTGGGACTTGGGACGCGGAGCATCGGCGTAAACACAGCCGCCGGGCGAATCCGCTCCCGCGCATCTTTGATTTCATCGACGGTGACGAAGTCCACGCCGCTGGCGGGCGGGATTTCCACCTTCGCGCTCCGCGCTTCGGCGGACAAGGAAGCGTCGCCCCTACTTTCTGACTTGAGCAAATTGATCACCCTCGTTGTACTTCGGCATCTCGGCGAGGTTCGCGATGCGCCAGCCAAGCTGCGCGAGCACGCGCATGTCGTTGACGCCGCCGCTGAAGTCCCACGACGGGTCGTACTCGTCGCCCGGCTGGTGGTAGTCCTTGCCGTTGTACTCTTCCTGCTTCTTCTTCAGCTCCGCAGCCATGGGACCGACGAACTGCGTCGGCTCGCTCAACGACAACGCCGGCACACCGGCCTTGGCGAACGGGAAATGATCCGAGCGGAAGAAGTAACCGCGCTCGGGATGCTGATCGATGCCAAGCGTGCGATTGCGTTCCTTCAGCAGCGCCTCGAGCATCGGGCCCAGGGTCGAGCGGTCCGCGCCAAGCATCACCATGTCGGTGGTCGGCCCGAGATAGTTCACGCCGTCGACGTTGATGTTGGCGGCAACCTTGTCCATCGGCACCGGCGGGTTCGCCGCGAAGTAGGACGAGCCGAGCAAGCCCGACTCTTCGGCGGTGACGAACGCGAAATAGATCGAACGCGACGGCTTCTGCGGTGCCTTCGTGAAGGCCTTGGCGATCTCGAGTACGGCGCCAACCCCGGACGCATTGTCGTAGGCGCCGTTGTAGATGCGGTCGGTGTCGGGCTTGTCGGCCGGCAGCGGCGCGCGCGTCCCGAAATGATCCCAATGCGCGCTGTAGATCACCGCTTCGTCGGCCTTGGTCGTGCCCTTCAACACGCCGATGACGTTCGCGGAGGTCTTGCGCGTGGCTTTCTGGGTCAGCGTCGCGGCGGCGCGAATGTTCAGCGTCACCGGCTTGAAGCCGCGCGTGCGCGCGGCCTCGCGCAGCGTGTCGAGGTTCCGGCCGCCGCGGCGCACGAGATCTTTCGCAGACGCGTCGCTGATCCACGCCTTGACGCCAAGCGCCGGTTCGCCCGCCTGCGGCGGCAACGAGTATTGCGTACCGCTCCACGACGACTGCACCACCTGCCACGGGTACGTCGCCGACTCGTCGGTGTGAATCAACAGCGCGCCGGCGGCGCCCTGCCGCGCCGCTTCTTCGAACTTGTAGGTCCAGCGGCCGTAGTAGGTGAGCGCATTGCCGCCAAACAGCGTCGGCTCGTCGGCGGGCGCGGGCGGATCGTTGACCATGATCAGCACCCACTTGTTGCGCACGTTCGCGCCGGCGTAGTCGTTCCAGTTCAGCTCGGGTGCGTTGATGCCGTGGCCGACGAACACCACCTCGCCCTGCACCTGCACGCGCGGACGCTCCAACCCTGAAAACGCCACCACATCGTCGTAGTAACGATAGGTGTTGCCGGGCACGCTGAGCACGAAACCGCGGTCGACGACCGACTCGACGATCGGCACCTGCTGAAAGTAGGTGCCGTCCGGAGCGCCCGGCTCGACGCCGAGCGCCTTCAGCTGCTCGGCGAGATAGTTCTGCGTCTTCTCACCTCCGGGCGACGCCGGCGCGCGCCCCTCGAACTCATCCGAGGCGATCGTCTTGATGTGCCCGGTCATCGATTCGACGCCGATCACGTCTTCGGCGGGGCCCGCCGGCGGTTCCGGCGGTGGTGCCGGGTTGCCGCAAGCAGCTGCCATGAATACCAGCGAGGCACAGGCGATTCTGAGCATGCCGATCAGTATAACTAGCCAAGCGTCTTACGCGCTGCGCTCGCGCTGTGTGTTGCGGAACTCCTCGACCAGCCGCGCCACGCTGCTGATCACGCCGGGCAGCGACGGCTCCCAGCCGAGCGCCCGCGCTTTCGGGCTGCGCACCTTCTGATCGAGGGCCAGCGCGTCGGCGTAAGTGCCAAGCTTCTTGTGCGCTTCCTCCATCGGCATGAAGCGGATGTCGGGCCGCTGCGGCACTTGCGCCGCGATCGCCTCCACGATGTCGCTCACCCGCTCATCTTCCTCGTCGGTGGCGTGGAAGATGCCCGCGGCGGTGGGCGATTCGAGGATCTTGAGATAGAGCTGGCCAAGGTCGTGATCGTAGATGAGCGGCCAGCGGTTCTTGCCGGGGCCGACGACGCGCACCAGGCCGTTCAGCGCGTCCTTGATCAGGTCCGACACGATGCCGCGCCCTCCGCCATAGACGATGCCGGGTCGCACCACGATGGTGCGCAACGTCGACGAAGACGCCGACAGCACCAGGTCTTCGTGCGCCGGCCTCCAGGCCACGTGCGGCGGCGGATCGAGCGGCGCGGTTTCATCGGCGGCCTTGATGGCGCGGCCCAGCACCCACACGCCGGACGTGTAGATGAACGTGCGCACCTTGCCGTCGGCCTGGCTCGCCTGGACCAGCGCGCCCAGCATGGTTTCGAGCGCCTGCCTCTCGAGCTCCTTGCCGCGGGGAGACGATTCATGAACCGCATAGACGACGGCGTCGGCCGCCTTCACGGCGGCGAGATAGCGCTTCGGAGTACCAAGCTCCGCCACCACAGGCGTTGCGCCCTTGGCAGCCAACCTCTCGGCTTTCTCCTTGTCGCGGGCCATTGCTGTAACTGCATGGCCACCCTTGATCAACGCGCCGAGCACCGCCGAGCCGATATAGCCGGTGGCACCGGTCAGAAAGATATGCATCACCGTACCGATACGAACAGTGGTCCATTGTACGCGGAAGTAAGATTCTGGTCGTGAAAACGCTCGTTGACGTTTTCCACGCGCTGGAACGGCGCCGCGGAGAATTCCTCGTCTATGACGACGGTTATCGCGTGCGGAGGCATGCCTACGCGGATGTGACTCGTGCCGCCCGCGGCTTTGCCGCGCGGTTGATCGCGCATGGTGTTCAAAAAGGCGACAAGGTGATGCTGTGGGGCGAGAACCGCCCCGAATGGATCGCCTGCTACTGGGGCATCCAGCTGGCCGGAGCCGTGGCGGTGCCCATCGACTTCCGCTCCTCCCCCGACTTCGCCGGGCGCATCCGGGCCATCGTTGATGCGAAGGTCGTGCTCGCCGGCGTCGACGTCGATCCTGGCCCGATGCCGGTGTGGCAGATGGCCGACCTCGACTGGGACGCCGACGGGCCCGTTCCGGCGATCCCGATCGATCGCGACGACATCGCGCAGATCGTGTTCACGTCGGGCGCCAC
>JALDXK010000488.1:0-5125 GCA_032155105.1 Acidobacteriota bacterium | reverse complement strand
GCCTACGTCGAAAAGAAGATGGGCCGCGACAAGACGCCGGCGCGCCGCTGGAAGGAATTCACGGCGTTGCTCTCGTCACCGCGGCTGCCGTCTGGGCTGAAATGACTTGAGGCTTGGGGCTTGGGACCTGGGACTTGGGGCTTGAGAGTGGGCATCCACCATGCGCGTCGTTGAGATTTCTCAATTTGGCCCGCCCGAGGTACTGAAGCTCGGCGAACGTCCCGATCCCGTTCCCGCCGCGGGTGAGGTGTTGATCGACGTGGAGGCGGCGGGCGTCAATCGTCCCGACGTCATCCAGCGCTACGGCAAGTATCCGCCGCCGCCGGGTGCATCCGACATTCCTGGCCTCGAGGTGGCGGGACGCATCGCGGCCCTTGGCGACGGGGTGACGGGCTGTGCCGTCGGCGATCGCGTGTGCGCGCTTCTCGCCGGAGGCGGCTATGCCGAGCGCGCCGTCGCGCCGCACGAGCAGGTGCTGCCGATTCCGAAAGGGCTCACAGCCGTCCAGGCCGCCGGGATCCCGGAAACGTTCTTCACGGTCTGGACCAACGTCTTTCAGCGCGGCAGACTCGAGTCCGGTGAGTCGATCCTCATTCACGGCGGCACCAGCGGCATCGGCACCACGGCCATCCAGCTGGCAAAGGCCTTTGGGGCGGTCGTGCTCACCACGGTGGGCAGCGACGAGAAATGCGAAGCGGCGACCAAGCTCGGCGCGGCCCATGCATTCAATTACCACACCACGGACTGGGTCGCCGAAGCCAGGCGCCTCACCAACGGCCGCGGTGTCGACGTGATTCTCGACATCGTCGGCGGCGACTACATCCCGCGCAACCTCGATCTGCTGGCGGTCGAAGGCCGGCTGCTGCAGATCGCGTTTCTCAAGCACGCGAAGGCGGAGCTCGATTTCAGCGTGATGATGCGCAAGCGCGCGTGGATCACCGGCTCGACGCTGCGGCCGCGCACGCCGGCGGAGAAGGGTGTGATCGCCCGCGACCTGCACCAGCACGTCTGGCCGCTGCTCGAGCAGGGCGTGGTGGCGCCGGTGATTTACCAGACGTTTCCGCTGGCCCAGGCCGCCGAAGCGCACAGACTGATGGAGTCCAGCACGCACATTGGAAAAATCATCCTCGGCGTCCGCTAGCACGACCAGAGCCAGAGAAAGCGTAGAGCCTCTTTTTACGAACAGATTTTTCGTGCTCTGGTCGTACAACCTCATCGTCTTTCTATCCGCATTCCAGTTATTGCCGGTCGCGCCGTTCCACATCCTGTCCCTCGGCGGCAGCAACACCGAGGCCGGGCTGTTTCTCGGCTTCCTCACCTACTCGTCGGCAATCTCGGCGCCGATCACCGGCGCACTCGGCGATCGTTTCGGCAAGCGCAACATGTTGTTGATCGCGGCGATCGCCCTCACGATGTTCTCGCTGCTCTACGCGATCGCGCCGTCCTACCAGATCATCCTCGGGCTGGTGCTGATCCACGGCGTGTTCTGGTCGTGCCTGTTGTCCTCGTCGGCCGCCTACATGACCGACATCATTCCGGCGGCGCGGCGGGCGGAAGGGCTTGGGTATTCGGGCTTCGCCAGCATCCTCGGGGTGGCGATCGCCCCATGGATTGGGCTGTGGATCTTCGACCACGGCGGCTGGACGCTGATGTGCATCGAGGCCGCGGCCTTGAACTTCCTGATGGCGGTGATTGCGTGGTGGCTGCCGAAGGACGCCGCGCATGCGGCGGCTACCACGCGGGCGCTGCGGCCGGCAGATCTGATCGAGTGGCGCGTGCTGATCCTCGCCGGCACGCTGTTTCTCTACGCGTTCAGTTACGGCGGCATCACCAGCTTCGTGGCGGTGTATGCCGAACATCTCGGCGTGACACCCCGTGCGTTGTACTTCACGGTGGTGTCGCTGGCGATCCTGAGCACGCGGCCGTTCATCGGCCGCTACGCCGATCGCGTCGGCCACACCAAGATCATCGTCCCCTGCCTGGTGCTGGTGGTGCTGGGGGTGTCGGTGCTGACCATTGCCGACAGCCGGCCAATGTTCGTGGTGTCGGCGCTGCTGTTCGGGGTAGGCTTCGGGTCGGTCTACCCCCTGTTCGTCGCGCACCTGATGCACCATATGCCCGAGCATCGGCGGGGCGCGACCTTCGGCGCGCTGATTGGCGCCTTCGACATCGGCCTCGGCACCGGCTCGATCGCCATTGGGTGGATGAGCGAGCGCTACGGCTTCGGGCGCGCCTTCACCGTGGCCGCGATGCTGGCCGCGCTGTCGATTCCGTACTTCCTGTACATGGAGAAGCGCAAATGGATTACGTCCGCCTCGGCTCAACGGGCCTGAAGGTCTCGCGTCTGTGCCTGGGGACCATGACCTACGGCACGCCGGCATGGCGGCCGTGGGTCCTGGACGAGGCGGCGAGCCGGCCGTTCCTGAAGCGCGCCGTCGAGCGCGGCATCAACTTCTTCGACACCGCCGACATGTACTCGCGCGGCGTGAGCGAAGAGGTGGTCGGACGCGCGCTCAAGGAACTGGCGACGCGCGACGAGATCGTCCTCGCCACCAAGGTCTTCTATCCGGTGGAGGAGCACGCCAACAGCCGCGGCCTGTCGCGCAAGCACATCATGTCGGCGATCGACGCGTCACTTCGCCGACTGGGCATGGAGTACGTTGACGTCTACCAGATCCACCGCTTCGATCCGCACACGCCCATCGAGGAAACGCTGGAAGCGTTACATGACGTGGTGAAAGCGGGGAAGGCCCGCTACATCGGCGCGTCGAGCATGTATGCCTGGCAATTTGCCACGATGCTGGCCATGCAGGAAGCCCACGGCTGGGTGAAATTTGTCTCCATGCAGAATCACTACAACCTCGTGTACCGAGAGGAAGAGCGGGAAATGCTCCCGCTGTGCCGCGCGGCCGGCATCGGCGTGATTCCCTGGAGCCCGCTGGCGCGGGGCTTCCTGGCCGGGAACCGGCAGCGTGGATCAAAAGACGCGACCAGGCGCGAGCAATACGACGAGTTCGGTCACGGGCTGTACTACGCCGACACCGACTACGATATTGCCGATCGCGTGGTGGAGGTGGCGCACGGAAAAGGGATATTGCCGATCCAGGTGGCGCTGGCGTGGGTGATGAGCCAGCCTGGCATTACGGCGCCGATCGTGGGTGCGTCTCGGCTGGAGCAACTCGATCAACTCATCGACGGGATGAGCGTGGTGCTCACTGACGAGGACCGGCGCTTTCTCGAAGAGCGATATGTGCCGCACCCCGTCCTCGGACACTGACGAGGTGCGGCGGTACACCT
Organism: Acidobacteriota bacterium; assembly: GCA_032155105.1. GTDB lineage: Bacteria > Acidobacteriota > Vicinamibacteria > Vicinamibacterales > UBA2999 > 12-FULL-67-14b. The sequence goes on along the minus strand of JALDXK010000488.1, from coordinate 1,828 downwards.
AGACGGCGTCGTTCTTCCGCTGCCGATCTTTGCCGGCCTCGTTCTCACGCGCGCCCTTCTCTTCCATCTCCTCGTCGTCGATCATGTCGCCGACTTCTTCCTTGATCGCGCCCTTCGCGCGCTGACCGGTCGCGGAAGTCTCCTCCGCGACGGAATTGGCATGCCGACGGGCTTCGGAGTCATCCGGACGATCGATATCGTGGGCCATGTAGGTCATCTCCTGTCTGTTGCGCGGGATCCGATTGGGGAAAACCGCGGTTGGTATCCCCAAAAGCTGCAAGGAGGTTGCCACCTATGCTGTTAGGCGCGAGGTCAACCGTGCGCCACAGCCATCGACCCGCGGCGATCGAGGAGTTGTCGAGCGATGAGACGCACGCAGGTTGCCGTTAGGCGCTGACGAGCGACGGGTCGTAGGCCAGCACAGGGCGCAGCCAGCGTTCGGCTTCGTTCATGGCGACGCCCTTGCGCTTGGCGTAGTCCTCGACCTGATCCTGGCCGACTCGTTGAATCGCGAAGTACTTCGACTGCGGATGCGAGAAGTACAGCCCGCTCACGGATGATGCCGGCGTCATCGCGAACGACTCGGTCAGGTCCAGCCCCTGCGCGCGCGCGCCCAGCAGATCGAACAGCCGGCCCTTCTCACTGTGATCGGGGCAGGCGGGGTAGCCGAATGCTGGCCGGATGCCGCGGTACTGCTCGTCGATCAGCGCGTCGTTCGAGAGGGCCGCGTCGCCGAAGCCCCAGTCGATCCGCGCCTGCGCGTGCAGGTACTCGGCGAATGCTTCGGCCAGGCGATCCGCGATCGCCTTGACGATGATGGCCGAGTAGTCGTCGTGCTGGGCCTCGAATTTCTTCACCAGCTCGTTGACGCCAAGCCCCGCCGTCACCGCGAATGCGCCGACGTAGTCGGTGATGCCGCTGTCGAGCGGCGCCACGAAGTCGGCGAGCGATCGGTTCGGCTTGTCGTCGGCGATCATTTCCTGCTGGCGCAGCATCGGGAAGCGCGCGGCCACCTTCTTCGGACGGCCGGCTTCGGACGCGGTCCACAGCACCACATCGTCGCCGTCGCTGTTGGCCGGCCAGAAGCCGTAGGCGCCGCGGGCGCGGACGAGCTTGCCGTCCACGATCTGTTTCAACAGTTTCTGCGCGTGATCGTAGAGATCCTTCGCGGCCGGACCGATCTTCGGGTCGTCGAGGATCTTCGGAAAGCGACCCTTCAGCTCCCACGCGGCGAAGAAGAACTGCCAGTCGATGAACGGCACGATCTCGTCGAGCGCGATATCGACCTTCTTGACACCCGTGAACGACGGGGTGGCCGGGTTCGAGTAATCCAGCTTCAACCGGTTCGCGCGCGCCTGCGCGATCGACAGGACGGGCCGGTCCTTGCGGCCTGCATGCTGCTCGCGCAGCTTCGCCTGCGTGGCGCGATTGGTCGCATCGAACGCCGGCTTCTGTTCGTCGCTGAGCAGGCTGGCCACGACGTCCACCACACGGGAGGCATCCGGCACATGGACCGTGGGCTGCGAATACTCTGGCGCGATCTTGACCGCGGTGTGCTGCGGGCTGGTGGTGGCGCCGCCGATCAGCAGCGGCAGCGTCATATGACGACGCTGCATCTCGGAGGCCACAAACACCATCTCGTCCAGTGACGGCGTAATCAGCCCGCTCAGCCCGACGATATCAGCCTTGTTGTCGACCGCCGCCTGCAGGATCTTGTCGGTCGACACCATCACGCCCAGGTCGACCACTTCATAGTTGTTGCAGCCGAGCACCACGCCGACGATGTTCTTGCCGATGTCGTGGACGTCGCCCTTGACGGTGGCCATCA
>JALDXK010000487.1:0-5127 GCA_032155105.1 Acidobacteriota bacterium | reverse complement strand
CACTAATCCCAACAAGTTCTTGGTGCCATTCGTGTGTCTTCGCTTTCGCGATACGCACGGGCAGACCGCCGCCGACGGCGCGCGCGACGCAGCACTGCTCGACCCGGATGAATCGTCGCGCTGGCAGCGCTTTCTCGCGGCGGATGATCGGCGCGACTACGCCGCCGCTCACGCGCTGCTGCGCCGCATGCTGAGCGATGCCGTTCCGGGCACGGTGCCCGAGGCGTGGCGATTCAACCACGCCGCCGCCGGGAAGCCGCATCTGGCGTCGGGTCTCGGCGGCGCGCGGCCGCTGCAATTCAGTGTGAGTCACACCCGTGGTCTCGTCGGCTGTGCAGTCAGCGACGGCGCCCTTGTTGGCGTGGACGCTGAATGTCATGCGCGTCACGACGATATTGATCTGCTCATCGAACGGGTCTGCTCGCCCGATGAGCAGCGACAGATGCGTGCGCTGGCGCCGCCGGAGCGGGCGATGCGGTTTCTCGACGTGTGGACGCTGAAGGAGGCGTACGTCAAAGCGCTCGGCGTCGGCGTCGACGCCCCGCTCGATCAAATCTCTTTCGATCTGATCACGCCGTCAGCGATCGCGGCGCAGTTGCCGGCGAGCGCGCACGGTGGCTGGTGGTTCGCGCTGTTTCCCTCGGCGCGCGGCCGCATCGCCATGGCGGTCGCGATCGATGCCGGCGTCATGCCGATTGTGGATGCCGCGCTCGTTGGTGTCGATGGTGCGCTTGTGCCGGTCAGCCCGGCGCGAACCTCCGCCGGTCGAGAGAGCCGATGACGTTCGCACCCGTCTGCGACAGTTTCGCCGACGCCTCGAGCTCGCCTGCAGCGTGGATGATCTTGGCGCGCTTTTCCCGCTCCGCCTGTCGCGCCATGGCACGCTGCATGTTCTCCGGCAGATCGACGTGCTTCACCACGACGGCCGACACCTTGACGCCCCACGGATCGGTGCGCTGATCGAGAATCTGCTGGAGCTGCTGGTTCAGGTGCTCGCGCTTCGAGAGCAGATCATCCACATCCACCTTGTCCCAGCACGCCTGCGCAGCGTTGTCTGCGACAGCTGCGAGGTCGCGTAGTTGAAGTTCTCCACTTCGACAATGGCTTTCAAAGCGTCCATGGCACGGAAGTAGACGACGGCGTTCACTTTGGTGGCCTCGGTTGGCAGGAGCCCACAAGTCGTAAGCCGAACTTCTGGCGGACCTGGCGGCGCGGCGTGGATCCTGCCCACGTCGCGAACGTCGCAGTTAGTACGCTTCGTCACGCGTTTGGTATCAGCTCTCCGCGCGGCTTGGACGTCATTTGCGGTTCACACCCGCCGGCCGGTTAGGTACCCAGCCCCTTCAGCACGACCGCTTCATCGCGGATTCTGGACGCGCGGCGCATCGAAGAAGGGTCGCCAGATACATGGAGTATCGACGCCCGACGATGGCCACGTGGGCCCACGGCGCGTCTGCTGCGCCAAAGCACACCGTAAGTACAGCGAGAATCGTGTGTTGATGTCGACCGAAGACCAGTTGAGGTGCGCCGAAGGCCAGCGCCGAGGAGCACTGGAGGCCCTGCGTGCTCGAGGATGAACTGCGGGTTCTCCACAGCTCAACGAGCTAGTTCGGAAATACTCGCAAAGGCGGCAAGTGCCGTACTCGGGGACGAACCGACGCGGGATGCCGCGGCGCGTCCGCTCAGACGAGGGGAGTATGGGCGACTGTTTCTCGAAGAGATTGGTCTCAGTTGCTCACTATCGGGTCCGACACCTTCGTTCCTGCTTGAGGCGGCCCACATTGCCACGGAACCCGCACGCGATGACCACTCGATCAGCAACGGGCTACTCCTTCGCGCCGATCTCCACACACTCTTTGACCTAGGACACATCGCCATCGAGCCCGTTGCACTTCGCATCTGGCTTTCGCCGACCGTCCGGCACTTTCCTGTATACAAGGGTCTACACCGTCGAGCGCTGCGCCTCAGCAAGGGTCGGAAAGACGGGCTCAATCGCGAAGGCCTGATTTTCCGGTGGAGCCAGCTTCGCTGGACTCCCACCGCTGCCAGCTAACCTCGGCATGAAGCTGACACGCCTGCCGTCACTTGACTGACGGTGAAAATGCCGTGTGACACTGTGTGGCACTTTTCCCAAATCACGCGACCACTCCTGCGACCTCCAGCGGCAGATTCGTTCGAAGAATCATCGTCTGCGACGGCGTGATCGGGCTCTTCCGAAGTCTCTTAATCTGTTGGTTGAAGGTTCGATTCCTTCCGGGCTGACCACTCCTCGACATTCGTCTCGTCGTGGCTCGCCCGAAAGAATCAGCCACACGGCTTCGGCCTTCGGCCTCGCCTTACCGTGGTCGATTCCTTCCGGGTTCACACTCTCTAAATAACAAGTTGAAAGGTTGAGTTCGCACGAAGAATCACAGATCGCCAGCGGCCGACTGCGTCTTGCTGCGTCTGAAGGCAGCGTGAGCTAACTGTGAGCGACGGGGCTCACCCTCACCCCTCGCCAAGGCCGTCGCAGATAACTGGACGACCCGGGTGCACGAGCGCTGAATGCGCCTATAATCCTCGACCATTGGAGCCCCGCATGCTTGTCTCACCCATCACCACCGCGCGGCGTGCCGCCGCCGTCATCTTTGCCATAGCCGTCATCGCCGCATCAAGTCATCGCCCGTCGATGCAGACTCAGGATGGCACGCAACGGCCCATGTCTTTCCTCGACATGCAGCACATGCGGCAGATCGGCTCACCGACACCAAGTCCCGATCGCCGTTTCCTGCTCTACACCCTGTCGACGCCCGATTGGAAAGAAGCCAAGCGGCAGACGGACCTCTATCTGGTGTCGATGCAGACCGGCGTTTCGTCGACCAGGCAGATGACGTTCACGCGTGATAAGAATGAAACCGCGCCGCAGTGGGCAAAGGACGGCAGCGCGTTCTTCTTCTTGTCCAACCGTGAGGCGCCCGAGAACGCCGCCTCCCGCAATCAGCTCTACATGATGAGGCCCGATGGCGGTGAAGCCCGTCGGCTGACCGATACCCGAGAGGGCGTCGCCGAGTTCGAGGTCAGCCGCGACGGCCGCTGGCTGGCGTATCGCAGCGGCAAGACCGGCGAGGAGCAGTTGTACCGCCTGCCGCTGGCGTCGATCGACACCGCGACCGCCGAGCAGGTCACCAAGCACCCGACCGGCGTGCGGTCATGGCAGTGGGCGCCCGACAGCCGTCGCATTTACTTCGTGACACCGGACCTGATCGACGAGGATGACAAAGCGCGGCGGGACAAGAAGTTCACCGTCAACATCCGCAATGCGGAAACGCCGGTTGACAGTCTGTGGGCGCTCGACGTTGAACCGATTGCAACGACGCGTCTCACCGACGGCGGCACCTACTCGGTGGACGACGTCAGGATTTCCGACGACAGCAAGTGGATCGGGTTCCGAGGCTTGGCTGCGGATCGATATAAGCGCGGGATCACCGCCGAGAACCTCTACGGGGACCTCTACCTGGTTGACGCGACTACCGGCGCCATCGAGCGGCTGACCAACAATGCCGAGGTCGGCGAAAGCGTGCTGAGTTTCTCGCCAGACTCCACGCAGGTCGCCTTCTCGGCACCCGACAATCTCGACGCCTTCTCGATGGCCAACGACCGGGTATACGTGCGCGCCGTCACGGATCGCGGGAAGCCGTTTCGGAAGATCGGCGACACGTTCGATGGCGACGTCACGGTCGGATTCTGGGCCAAGGACGGCAGCACGATCTACTTCAACCAAGGCATCAAGGCGACCGAGCAGGTTGTCTCGCTCGATGTCCGTTACAACACCGTGCGACCGCTGACCGAAGAGAAGGCGAGCGTATCAGTTGAACAGGATGAGACCAGCGGCGCGCTGCTGATCAGGTACGCCGATGGAATGACGCCGGCGACACTATTCACCGTGGACGCGATCGCCGACGCCAGCACCCGCACGAAATGGCGGCAGCTCACCGATGCCAATCCGCAAGTCAAAGGTTTCGCGCTCGGCGCACAGGAGGAAATCACGTGGAAGGCCAAGGATGGCACCACAGTGGGTGGCGTGCTGGTCAAGCCGGTCGGGTACCGCGCCGGCCAGCGGTATCCGCTGATCGTGGCGATCCATGGCGGGCCGGCCTCCGCCGATGTGCTGTCGTTCAACGGCGGCTACGGCTCCCAGGTCTGGGCGGGCGCGGGCTATGTGGTGCTGCGGCCGAATTACCGTGGCTCGACCAACTACGGCAACAGGCACCTCACCGATATCGTCGGTAACTACATGGCGCCGGGGTTCGACGACATCATGACGGGCGTCGATCACGTGATCGCAGAAGGAATTGTCGACCCGGCTCGCATGGGCGCGCTTGGCTGGAGCGCCGGCGGCCACTGGTCCAACTGGATCCTCACGCACACCGATCGCTTCAAGGCGATCAGCACCGGCGCCGGGACCGCGAACTGGATCTCGATGTACGCGCAGAGCGACGTCCAGCGCAACCGGCAGTTCTATCTCGGCAACAAGCTGCCCTATGACGACTTCGATGCTTACTGGAACCAGTCGCCGTTGAAGTACATCAAGAATGCCAAGACGCCGACCATGATTCACGTCGTTGAAGGCGATCCACGCGTGCCGAGTCCGCAGTCGGTGGAATTGCACATGGCGCTCAAGCAACTGGGCGTGCCGACGGAACTCTTCATGTATCCCGGCAACACCCATGGCATTCCTGACCCGCGCAATCAACTCGTCAAGTCGGTGAGCGAGATGGCGTGGATGGATTACTACGTGCGCGGCATGGGCCAGAAGTTTTCGTGGCGCGACGTCCTGAAGACGCTGGACGACGAGACCGCGCGGCCGAAAGCGGTCACCGAGACAGGCGGGAAGCCGTAGTCGGAGGCGCGTCAGTGATCGACGGACGCGCAACCCTTCGGCGGGTCAAGGATCTTCTGTCGGTGTCGGGCGCATCCAACTCGACCGGACAGGAGATCACGTCGCGGTCCGTTCGCCGAGACGAAGGAGGTCATCGCCGGCTGCTCGATCATCAAGGTGAACTCGATGGAAGAAGCGATCGAGTGGGTGAAGCGCACTGGAAGGAGATGGGCGACGTGCCGTTACCATCCCTTGCGCTGGTTCCAGCT
>JALDXK010000486.1:0-5137 GCA_032155105.1 Acidobacteriota bacterium | reverse complement strand
AAGTAGAACTCGGTCTTTTGGTAAATGTTGGGGGCACGGAACGCGTTACCGTACAGGTACTTGAACGACTGATGCGCGGACGGCATGAAGATGAGCGCCGTGCGCGGCGTGACGCGATCGAACTCCTCGTACCCGTCGTAGCGCAGGCCGGCATTCAGAATCAAATGGGTGCCCAGCTTGATCTCGTCCTGCACGTAAACGGCGCGCCGTGACGACGATTCGTTCGCGGCGACGATAGGTTCCAACCCCTCGTAGCCGGACGTGTAGTTCTGTCGGGTGTTGTCGATGAACTCGGCGCCCAGAATCAGCACCTGCCTCGGAAGCGGCCGCGTAACCTTGCCACCGATCGTGAACCATGAGCCGACCACATCGGTGACGGCGACAGCCACGCGCTGACCGAGAGGCTCGCCCGAATACGGGTAGTACCCGTTCGCCGTAAAGCGATCGTAGGCACCGCGCAGCGTGACGCGCGACGCGCCGACCGGACGTGCGTATTCGACATCGAACAGCGCGTGGCGGTCGATCGACTGTTCGCGCTCAATCTGCTCGTTGAACAATGTGCCGAAGGATGCGGTCGGGACTTCCTTGCGCCGCCGCCCGTAGGCGCCTGTGAACGTGAGGTTGCCGTAGTTGAGGCGTCCGTAATACTGCCCGAAGTGCTGGCCGTCGAGTCCCACCGCGACACCGTTGTTGGTCTCCGGCGAATCGAACTCGGGGAAGTACAGTTCGTCAACGCCGTCGCTGCGCTCTATCGTGCCCGAGATGGCGTAGTCGACGCCGTTTGACAGGCGGCTTCCCACCATGCCTCGCACCAACTGAGTGCCGTTCGAGCCGGTCTCGTAGGTGACGGAGCCTCCGTCGAGTGCCGAGCCTGTTCGCGTGATGACGTTCACGACAGCGAAGAACGCGCTGTCCCCGTAGAGTGAGGATGCCGGGCCGCGGATGATCTCGACGCGCTCGAACGTAGCCGGGTCGAGACCGAACTCGGCGCCGATCTCGGCCTGGCCGAAGACGTTGTCGTTGACACGATGCCCGTTGACGAGGAGGAGAATGCGGCTGTTGTAGTCCCCGGGCTTGCCGAATCCGCGGGCTCCCAAGAAGCTGAAGTTGCGGTCGTCGCTCACATACATTCCGCGGACACCGTGCAGGATATCGGCGAGAGACCGGTAGCCGTAACGGGCAATGTCCTCAGAGGTGATGAACGAAACAGACGATGGTGCCTCGGTGACCGGCTGACTGCGTTCGGAGGCGCCGAAGACCCGGCCGGCGTCGAGGCGCATCAGATCTTCGAGCGACAACTCGGACAACGACTGTGCACCTGCCATGGTGCCAGTCGCCATCACCAGTGCGAGGCCGATCGCGAGTGGACGGAAAAGATATCTCCTCATCTCAGTGCCGCTTCCAAGGTCGTGAACGGACGGTTCCAGTTGATCGCGAGACGGTCGAAATCCGGGGCGATCAGAAGCCGTGGGACCGCCGACGTCAGGATATTTGTGAGCGACAAGCTCGCCACCGACGTCGGTTCCTCGTCGACGACTTCGGCGAGCGCCAGCAGTTTCGAACTGAGCAGCAACCGCGCGCGTTTCGCTGAGCGGGCGTTGATGCGAAATCGCATCTTGCCGCTCTCGACGAAGAACTGAATGATGCCGCCCCGTTTCGTGAACTCCTCCCCGTCACTGACTGTGAGGACAGGCGACTCGCGCAGGCTCGAGACGATCGCTCCGACGCGGGCGCGCGAGACGCCTGAGAGGTAGAGCAGATGACACACCGGAAGCGGCGAATCCGAGTCGACGATGGTCACGGCGACGGCTCGCCCGCCTAGTTGCTTCCCTTTGACTTGCCGGGCGAAGGCATCCCCCACCGCCGGGTCTCCGAGCACACACGCGGACACAGTCGAGTCTGCGGGAAGCGAGTCGCTCGGCCATTCAGTGAATCGCGCGAAATTGAACAGGAACGCTCCCTTGAGTCCGACTTCGGTCACATCCTGAGCGTCCGCTCGCGCAGCCCAGCCCAACAGCACAAGGAGCAGGCCACACAGCGAACGACGTGCGAAAGATGGATGAACCATGTCGCGACAGTCCTGTTATCGGCATGACCGTCACTTTCCTCAGGGGAAAATGCGGGAAGTGGCAATCCCCGCACAGCGGCTGTGCCGTGAAGCGTCGCGGGCTCGTGCGCCGTCATACGTCTCGAAGTGACTTGGTGGTAATGGAAGTGACTCAGCAGTAATACGGGAGGTCCTGAGCAGCTGATGCCCCGACCGAATCCGCCGCTGGCGACCCAGGAAACTTGCACGCTAAGACGGGAGCAAATCCGCGCGTCTCTGCGAAAGCTCCTATGATGGATCGACGTGCCAGATGTTGACCGCTCATCGCTCGTGTTGCGCTCGCAACAACGGGCGGTAGAACAGTTTCGACGAATGGCGGCGACCGTTCCGTTTTACAGACGGCTACTCGCCAAGCATGGGATCCGGCCGGGGCGCGTAACTGACATCGAGACGTTCCAGGCGGCCGTTCCGATCATCATGAAGCGCGACGTCTTTGCGCATCCGCTGGCGGACCTGCTGGTTGACCGCTCTTTCGACAGCGTCGAGACCCTCATATCGAGCTCTGGTTCGACCGCGCAATCGTTCTCATTGGGGATGATCAACCGGAAGAGCAGCCGGTCGATGATCCGGTCCACCGATCGCCTTCTCGATATCCTGTTCCATACCAGGCAGAAGAAGACGTTCGTCATCAATACCTGTGGGATGGGTGTCACCTTTCCGACGTCCCTGCCTGGCGTCAACCTGTCCGTGCGCAGCGACAAGGCGCTTGCCCTACTGCGGGCACTCAAACCGTACTACCACCAGTTCATCGTTGCCAGCGACGTCTACTTTCTCAAGAAGCTTCTCGAGGATGGCCGGAGCGCCGGCATGCGGTGGCGCCGGTGGCCCGTTCAGTTCGCGATGGGCGGTGAATGGTTCCCGGAGAGCTATCGCCGGTACCTGGCCTCACTCGTGCCGGTGGATCTTGACCAGCGGCATCCCCCGATTCACATCCTGAGCACCATGGGAGCATCCGAACTCGGGTTCAACCTGTGCTTCGAGACTCACGACACCATCCGCCTGCGGCAACTCGCAAGCTCGGATGAACGCCTGCGTCAGGCGCTGTTCGGGCCCATCGACACAATCCCCATGATCGGCTACTACGACCCGCGCCGCTGGTTCATTGAACTGACGCCTACTCAGGAGCTTGGAGCTGGCGGCGGAGCGTTCGTTTTCACGAGCGTCGATCTGGATGCACTCATGCCCCTGGTGCGCTACCGGACAGGTGATTGTGGCTACATCCTGCCGTACGGTCGCGTCAGCCGGATCCTGCGTGCCTTGAACTACGACGCATATGTACCCGCCTTGACCTATCCGCTCCTGGCGGTGGCCGGCCGGACCGATCAGTCGGTGACGGTAAGGGGCAGGACCATCCGCATGGAGTTTCTGCGCGGGGTGTTGTACTCGGATCACAGGTTGGCATCGGCAACGACAGGCCAATTCCATGCGGCGGCCAAGAAAGGTCGGCTACACGTCCATATTCAGCTGCAGGCCGCGATTGAGCCTGGACAGAAGGCGCCGATCCAGGCGGCATTCTCCACACTCTTCAACACGCATGTTCCGGCCGTGGTGCGCGCCGTGCCGTACTTCGACTTCCGTTCCGCGCTGTCGGTCGACTACGAGCGAAAGTTTTCTCATAAGGTTCGTCAGGCGTGAGAGTCCTGACCGTTTGCACAGAGAATAGCGGCCTGCACACAAAAACGCTGCCTTCGACACGCGCAGACGCACAGGAAGTCGGATATCGTTAGATCATGTAACTATGGCAGGCATTTCAATAGCTGAGACCGTCTCCGAAAGCACACATCGGACGCCGGAGACGGATTCCTACACCGGAGACATTCCCACGCGCCTCCCGACCGCGATCGTCAGGAAGCTCTCGGCGATCGACCCGATGAGAAGCACTGTCGCGATCGCGGCAGAATGGACGGGCATCATCCTGGCGGTCGTCCTGTATCAGCGATTCCTGCATCCGATATTTCTCCCGGTAGTCGTCATGTGGATTGGCGCCAGGCAACACGCGCTGGCTATTCTCATGCACGAGGGGGCGCATTACCTGCTCTTCAAGAACCGCCGCCTGAACGCGGTAGTTTCAGAACTGTTTCTGGCGTGGCCGGTCTTCATCACCGCGCGGACGTACCGGCCGAGTCACTTCGCTCATCATCGGCACGTGAATACTGAGAAAGATCCTGATTTGATGCGCAAGCAGAGCGCGGTGTCGGAATGGGAGTTTCCGAAGAGCTGGGGAGCGCTCCTCGCCCTGCTGGCGAGAGACGTTTTCGGCCTCAACACCCGTCAGCTGTTCTCGGATTTTTCCGATATGTGGGAGCAGAAGAACGACAGAACGGAAGGCGTCGACTCCTACGTTGTGGCGAGGATGCTCTTTTATCTCATCGTCGTAAGCGTCGTCACCTATTTCTACCTGTGGCCGACATTCTTGCTGCTCTGGGTGCTGCCGATTCTAACCTGGGTGAAAATGATCATGCGCATTCGCAGTATCGCGGAACACTTTGCGATTGAAAACGTTGCGTACACGCCGACCAGGACGACGCTTCCGTCTTTCTTCGAGCGCGTCTTCGTGGCTCCGCGAAACATCAACTACCATATCGAGCATCATCTCTATCCCAGCGTTCCCTTTTTCCGTCTGCCGCAACTGCATTCGTTGCTGATGACGGACGCCGTCTTCAAGTCCAAGGCGCATGTCACGTCGACGTATTGGAGCGTCCTTCGGGAGTGCGTGAGCAGCAGCAGATAGGCGAGCATCGTGCGAGGTCTCTCGCGTAGGATGCCTCACCTGTCGCCTCGCTGCGGCCCTGGGGCGACTTGGGGATCGAAAACGTTGCGTTTGCCTGGTATAAGGTCCGGTCCGGCTGCCGTGACTCACGCGCTGTAACGACGCCAATCAATTCCCGATGTTCTGACGGAGTTCCACCCAGGCAAGACGAGCTTCTTCGACCGACCCTTCATCTTCGATCGTGGTGATATCGCCGGGATCGCGATCGAGCACGACCGCCTTCAGCACACGGCGCATGATCTTGCCGCTCCTCGTCTTTG
>JALDXK010000485.1:0-5137 GCA_032155105.1 Acidobacteriota bacterium | reverse complement strand
CGTCCCCGAGTCGGGAATCGGCATCACGAGGTCGGCCTCGGCCGGAGCCTCGGCCGCGAGCCGCTCGCCCATCCGCACGCGAACACCGTGCACCTCGGCGCCCGCGAGCGTCGAGTCGGGACGCGCGAAGTAGACGTGCTCGAAGATGCAATGCGAGAGCGGCGCAGACGGGAACGGCTTGATCGAGCGATGCCCGTGCGGCCCGATGATCAGCACCTCGCCCGGCTCGACGTCGCGCACGTAGGTCGCGCCAATCAGATCGAGGGCGCAGGTTTCCGACGTCACCGCCCACGCATCGCCGAGGCGGCCGAGCGCGAGCGGGCGGAACCCGTGCGGATCGCGCGCCGCGATCAGGCAGTCCTTGGTGAGCAGCGCGAACGAAAACGCGCCGGTGACCTGCGTCAGCGCCTCCACGATGGCGTCCTCCATCGACCCGGCCTGCGACCGCGCATACAGATGCAGCACCACCTCGGTGTCGCTGTTGGTCTGGAAGATCGAGCCGGCACGAACCAGGCGATCGCGAACCTCGGTTGCGTTGACGAGGTTGCCGTTGTGACAGATGCCGACCTGGCCGTGGACGCAGTCGATCAGGATCGGCTGCGCATTCGACAGCTTGCTCTCGCCCGCAGTCGAGTAGCGGGTGTGGCCGATAGCGGAGTGACCCGACAGCGTCTTCAGCGTGTCTTCGTCGAAGATCTCGTTGACGTAGCCCATCTGCCGCACCAGCCGCACGCGCTCGCCGTCGGCCGACGCGATGCCGGCGCTCTCCTGGCCGCGGTGCTGCAGCGCATACAGCCCGAGATACGTCAGCTTCGACGCCTCGGGATGGCCGTAAATGCCGAAGACGCCGCACTCATCCTTGAATTTGTCGAACATAAAGGCCTTCCACTACCTGCTGTCGGCTTTCAGCTCGCGGCCTTCCGCGACATCTTCTTCTCTATCGCCGTTGCCCACGCCTGCTCGGCCTCGGCGACTGGCGTATCGATCACCCGCGTGCCATCGACGGCGATGTGAATCCGATCGCCCCCGGTGGCGCCAATCTCAACCGCCGTGATGCCGGCGGCCGTGGCGGCCGCGAGCACCGCGTCGACGGACCTGAAGGTCCGAACGACGGACCTGAAGGCCCGTCGCCACAGGAGACACGAGCAACGTTCGCCTGCACGCCGATGCCGCCGGTGTCGAACGTGCACTCGGCCAGGGCGATCGCGAGGCCGCCCTCCGAACAATCGTGTGCCGATTCCACGACGCCGTCGCGAATCAGCTTGATGATCAGCGACTGCAGGCTCGCTTCGCGCTTCAGGTCGATGGCCGGCGGCATGCCGGCAACCGTGCCGTGCAGCGTCGCCAGATACTCGCTGCCGCCCAGCTCGCCACGATTATCGCCCAGCAGGATCACTGCCGCGCCCTCGCGCTTGAAGCACCGCGTGGTGGTCTTTGACGCATCGTCGAGCAGGCCGACGACGCCAAGCACGGGTGTTGGGAAGATCGCGCGGCCCTCGGTTTCGTTGTAGAGGCTCACGTTGCCGCCGGTGATGGGCACCGAGAGCGCGCGGCAGGCATCGCCGATGCCGCGCACGGACTCGCCGATCTGCCACATGATCTCGGGCCGCTCCGGATTGCCGAAATTCAGGTTGTTGGTGGCGCCGATGGGTTCGCCGCCCGCGCACGCGACGTTGCGCGACGCTTCCGCGACCGCGAGCATCGCGCCGGTGTAGGGGTCGAGGTAGCCGAAGCGGCCGTTGCCGTCCACCGAGATGGCCAGGCCACGCGGCGTGTCCTTGACCCGCACGACGGCTGCCGACATGCCCGGTTGCGCAATGGTGTTGGTGCCGACGGTGTGGTCGTACTGACGATAGGCCCAGCGCTTGCTGGCAATCGTCGGCACCGCGATCAGGCGATTGAAGGCCTCCTGCGCCGACGGCGGCGCGCCGAGGCTGTCGAGCGAGAGGCGCTGCACGTCCTTCTGCCACGCCGGTTCCGCCATCGGGCGGTGATAGACCGGCGCTTCGTCGGTGAGGGCGCGATTCGGCACGTCGGCCACCAGCGAGCCGCGCTCGTGGATCTTCAGGCGCGACCCTTCTGTGACCTCGCCGACCTTCACCGCGTGCAGGTCCCACTTCTCGAACACCGCTTCGACTTCGTGTTCGCGGCCGCGCTCCACCACCAGCAGCATGCGCTCCTGGCTCTCCGACAGCATGATCTCGTACGGAATCATGCCGGTTTCACGCTGCGGCACATGCGACACGTCGACGGTCATGCCGACCCCGCCGCGCGAGCCCATCTCCGAGGTCGAGCAGGTAAATCCGGCCGCGCCCATGTCCTGGATGCCGACCACGGCGCCGGTCTTCATCACTTCCAGACAGGCCTCCATCAGGAGCTTTTCCATGAACGGGTCGCCGACCTGCACCGCCGGCCGCTTCTCTGCCGACTTCTCGTCGAACTCGGCTGACGCCATAGTGGCGCCGTGGATGCCGTCGCGTCCCGTCTTCGCGCCGACGTAGAACACTGGGTTGCCGGTGCCCTTGGCGGCGCCTTTGACGATGTCGTCGGTGCGGGCGATGCCGAGGCACAGCACGTTCACCAGCGGGTTGCCGGAGTACATCTCGTCGAAGACGATCTCACCGCCGACGGTGGGAATGCCGATGCTGTTGCCGTAGCCGCCGACGCCGGCCACGACGCCTTCGAAAATGCGGCGCGCCAGCGGCGTGTCGAGCGACCCGAAGCGCAGCGCGTTGAGCAGCGCGATCGGCCGCGCGCCCATCGTGAAGATGTCGCGGATGATGCCGCCCACGCCGGTGGCCGCGCCCTGGTACGGCTCGATGAACGACGGGTGGTTGTGCGATTCGATCTTGAAGACCGCGCACATCCCGTCGCCGATGTCGACGGCGCCGGCGTTCTCGCCGGGGCCCTGCACCACGCGCGGACCAGTAGTCGGCAGCGTCTTGAGGTGCACGCGTGAGCTCTTGTAGCTGCAGTGCTCCGACCACATCACCGAGAACAAGCCGAGCTCGAGCAGGTTGGGCTCGCGGCCCATCAGCTGCTGAATGCGCTCGTACTCATCCGGCTTGATGCCGTGACGCTCGAGCACCGCTGAGTCAATGACGGTCATGACGACAACATTCCCTCACCGAGGGCGCGCACCGCCGACGCCAGCACGACGCGGCCGTCGGCGCTGCCGAGCGCCGCTTCGGAGGCGCGCTCGGGATGCGGCATCAGCCCCACGACGTTGCGCTGGCGATTGCAGATCCCGGCGATGCCGTTCAGCGATCCGTTCGGGTTGTGCTCCGCCGCCACCTGGCCGGCCGGATCGGTGTAGCGGAAAATCACCTGGCGATTGGCCTCGATCTGCTCGAGCACGTCGGGCGCCGCGTAGTAGTTGCCTTCGCCGTGCGCAATCGGCAGGCCCAGCACCTGCTTCGAGGCACAGGCCGCAGTGAACGGCGTGTCGGTTTGCTCAACACGCACCGGCACGATGCGCGACACGAACTTGATGCGATCGTTGCGCACCATCGCGCCCGGCAGCAGGCCCGCCTCGAGCAGCACCTGGAAGCCGTTACAAATGCCGAGCACCGGGCCGCCGCGTTCAGCGAACGCCTTCACCGCGCCCATGATCGGCGAGAAGCGCGCGATGGCGCCGGTGCGGAGGTAATCGCCATGCGCGAAACCACCCGGCAGGATCACCGCGTCGGCGCCCTTCAGGTCGGTGTCTTTGTGCCACACCAGCTCGGCCTGCTCGCCGAGCACGCGCGAGGCGGCATAGAAGGCGTCGTAATCCGAATTCGACCCTGGAAAAACAACCACAGAGAATTTCATGGCTCTCCGCCTTCGCGGCCGGGAGGCCGCTGCGGCGCGACCTCGCCGTAGCTCGCTTGATGACCCGCGAGCGCAGGCGGGCCGGCTCCCGGTTCCCGGCTGATCACTGCAGCACCTCGACGCGGTAGCTTTCGATCACCGGGTTGGCGAGCAGCTTGTCGGCCATCTCGGTGACCCGCGCCTCCACCTTCGCGCGATGCGCTTCGGTGGACAGGTTCGCTGTGGCCGGATCGGCATCGGCGAGCTCGACCTCGAAGAACTTGCCCTGCCGCACGTCCTTCACATCCGGATAGCCCAGCGTGACGAGCGCATCGGCCACCACGCGGCCCTGCGGATCGAACACCGACGGCTTCAACGTTACATACACACGGGCTTTCATCGTCACTCCACGGCGACGGCTAAAGCCATCGCCCTCCGAACGTCCTACGCACTCAGATAGAACACACGCTTGAACACGGCGTCGACATTGCGCAGCTGCTCCTTGAGATTGAACGCCTTCTCGATCTCGGCGGCCGGCAACACCTTGGTGATGTCGGCGTCGGCGAGCAGCAGCGGCTTGAAATCCGTCTGTTCGTGGAACGAGCGCATGGCGTTGCGCTGCACCCATTCGTAGGCCTGTTCGCGCGACACGCCGCGGCGGGCCAGCTCCAGCAGCACCTGTCCCGAGAACACCACGCCGCGCGAGCGATTGAGGTTCTCACGCATGCGATCGGGATACACGACCATCCCCGAGACGATCCGCGTGAAGCGGCGCAGCATGTGATCGAGCGCGATGAAGCTGTCGGGCAGGATCACCCGCTCCACCGACGAATGCGAGATGTCGCGCTCGTGCCACAACGCGACGTTCTCCATGGCCGCCATCGCGTTGGCGCGGACGAGCCGCGCCAGGCCAACGATCTGCTCACAGCCGATCGGGTTGCGTTTGTGCGGCATCGCCGACGAACCCTTCTGGCCCTTGCCGAACGGCTCCTCGACCTCGCCGATCTCGGTTTTCTGCAGGCCGCGAATCTCGAGCGCGAATTTCTCGAGCGACGCGGCGGTGATGGCCAGCGCCGAGAGCAGCTCCGCATGCCGATCGCGCTGGATGACCTGCGACTAGATCGGCGCCGGCTGCAGCCCGAGCCGCCGGCACACCGCGGCTTCGATCGCGGGATCGAGATGCGCAAAGGTGCCGACCGCGCCGGAGATCTTCCCGACCCGCACCGTCTCGCGGGCGCGGCGCACGCGCTCGATGTCGCGGAGCAGTTCCGCGTACCACAGCGCCAGCTTGAGGCCGAAGGTCATGACCTCGGCGTGCACGCCGTGCGTGCGGCCGATCATCGGC
>JALDXK010000484.1:0-5139 GCA_032155105.1 Acidobacteriota bacterium | reverse complement strand
AACGCGATGGCCGCAAATTCGTCGGTTCGTACCTCGCCAGCGCTTTCGGTCGCCGCCATCAGGACGGCGCGAAATTCTTCAGCGGTCTGGAAGCGATCGGCCGGCGGCTTCGCGAGCGCCTTGTCGAGAATATCTCCGCACCACCCCGGTATGTCCGGAAGGTAACGTGATGCCGGCGTCGGCGGCTCCTGCAATTGCTTCCGCATCAAGTCGGCAGGGTTGCTGGCCTTGAACGGCAGCGTTCCTGTCAGCAGGCGGTAGAACACCACGCCGCAGGAATACAGATCGGTCCGGCGATCGACGCCCTTCGACATCACCTGCTCGGGCGCCAGGTATGCCGCCGTTCCCTTCACGCCGGCATCCATGGTTGCGCGCTCGGCGTCGGCGATCCTCCCGAAGCCGAAGTCCATGATCTTGATGTCGCCAGTGTCGGTCAGCATCAGGTTGGATGGCTTGATGTCGCCATGGACGAGACCGGCGTTGTGCGCGTGGCTCAGTGCCTCGAGGGCCTGGCACATCAGGTAGGCGGCCCGCTCGGCCGGCAGCGGACCGGAGCGCTTCGACAGCTGCTCCAGTGACTCGCCGCGAACGAGCTCCATCACCAGGAGCAGGTCGGCCTCCGAGCTGGTGACTTCGTAGACAGCGGCGAGTTCGTGGTGGTTCAGCTTCGCGAGTGCCGTCGCCTCGGTGACGAAGCGCTTCATGACCTCGCTGTCCTGCAGTTCGGACCTGAGAATCCTGATCGCCACTTCGCGGCCAAGCGCTTCGTCGACGGCGCGGTAGACCGGGCCCATCCCGCCCCGGCCCAACAGGTCGACGATCCGATATTTGCCGATGGATTTCCCGATCATAGCGGCCAGCGAAAAGACCCCTACGAGGGGAGGGGTGCGCCGAGAATCTTAACCGAGCAGCTGGCGCCGAGGCGATGTTGATTTCAAACGGTGCCAGAAGAGGGCGGAACCCACACGCTGACCAGCTGGACGCGCCACTTGGAAGGCTTCCAGAGCCGCGTAAGGCTGCGAGGCCCCAAAGAGGTATGATGACCCCCGCTGTGACCTCCTTGCGCGAGTAGCTGGTCGCACCACCCCAAGGGAGGGACGCAGCGATGACAAATCGAACGATCGCAATCGTTGTCGTTTTGATGGTGCCCAACTGCGTGGTCGGCTGCAGTGGCGGTTTATCACAGCTACCCGCAGCTCCTACATCCGTCGTCCCCAACCATCCCATCGCCGGTTCCCACGTGGAGAAGCGCGGCTTCGCTTCCGCACTGAAGCGCGTGTTTCGGGACGATTTACATCCGACTGGCGTGCCCTTGTCGGTACAGAAACAAGCGTGTTTCTTTTTGAGTCGGGAAGAACGATCACTCGCCATTGGGATTGGCAGGCCAGGCGCGACTAGACCACGTCCGTGGCGCTCACGACTGTCGCGTGAGGCACAGCAGGAGCCAATCGTCAAAGAAGTGTGAGATATGACGCCTGCTGCGCGATCAGCACTATCAGCGTAAGAACTCTCTCAGTTGGATCCCGTTGCTGCTGAGTGAGTTAGGTGGTGCCGGAGGAGGGGGTCGAACCCACACTCTCGCAAGGAGAACGGGATTTTGAGTCCCGCGCGTCTGCCAGTTCCGCCACTCCGGCTGGAAGCATCGATTATAGCCGCTTAGGGCGAGATGATTCGCAGCTTCGGAAAGTAGTGGTGGTAGCGCCGCGCGTCGCGCGTCAGCAGAGTATGACCCGCCACGGCGGCGTGGGCGCCGATATAGAAATCACGCAGGGGCGATGAGCGGCTGCCGCCTCGTTGACGATACAGCCAGAACGCCCGCCCAGCGATAAACGCGGCCTCCCATGGTAGTGGTTCGCGCTTGAAAAATCGCTCCGTCAAGAGCGCATCGGTGTCTTCAAAGGTGTCGAAGCCTGCTGACACCTCCGCGAAGATCAATGGGTTGATGATCACATCGCCGCGTCCGGCAGCGGCATGAATCATCGCATCCGACCATCCTTGCCATTCGGACTCATCGTCGAACAGGTCGATGAGGACGTTGGAATCAATCAGCGTCGAGCTCATCCGGTTCGTCGCGCAGAATGGCCAGAAGCTCTTTGCTGCTCATGCGCATCTTCGGTGCCGCGCGCAAGTGTTCCATCAACCGATCGGCCCGGGTCGTCGAGCCACTCTTAGGACGAAGAACGACCCGTCCGCGCTCGACGACGAATTCGACCTCGGTATAGGGCAGCAATCCGTGCTTTTCGCGGATCTCCTGGGGAATGGTGACCTGACCCTTGCTGGTAATTTTCATGGTAATACTCTTACTGGTAAGAATCTTACCACGGATAGCGTCCCACCCCGACAGCGACCGGTGCCTGTCTATGAGCGGTTGCCGCTCCATGTGCCGCTGCAGCCGCCGCCCGAGAACGTGCCGGTGAACGAACGGCGATCGGCGGCCAATGTGGCGACGAACGTGTAGACGGCGTCGATCTGCACCGCGAACTGGATGTTGTTCCCGTTCAGCGTGAGCGGCAGCACCTGGTTCACCACGCCGACCGTTGCGGCGGTGAGCACGAGTTCCGCCTGACCGAACGAATTACGGCGAATCACGCCGACCCATCCCGCGCTTGCAGGGAGCGCAGCAGGGCATCCCGCGCCCTTCGCGATCGAGCCGCTCCAGTTGCCGAACAGCGGGTCGCTGGCCGCCTGCATCAACGTGGCCGTCTGGCCGGCCACCGTAATGAGCGCCGTGCGCGCGTCGCCGCCATTGGCGGCAACCGCGAGACCAACTGTGCCGATACCGCTCCCGCTCGAGCCCGACGTGATCGCCGCGAACGCCGCGTTGGACGACGCTGTCCACGCGCAGCCCGTTGGCGCGGTCACCCCAATCGTCACCGATGCACCAGTGCTCGCTACGCTCACGCTCGTCGTCGACAGAGTGTAGGTGCAAGATGGCGTTGGTGACGTGGGGGCGGACGGCGAGGAGTCGGAACAGGCAGCACACAGCGCCAGGGCGCTGAAGGCGATCACTAATCGATGCATGAGATCGAGCGTAGTAGCCGCCAAGGCTCGAGCACAAGCTGAGCCTCTGAGCAGATGCGAGCATCGCGCGAACCGGGACGGGCTGAGGCGTTCCGATCCTGATTGCCGATTGCTGATTGCCGATTGCTGATTGCGTCAGAGCTCGAGCGTGGTGCGAAGGTGCCCGACAAGTTCCTGTCGCGTGTTCAGGATGCGCGGGCGGGCGTAGGCGGCTAGCTGCGTCAACTCCGACTCAGTAATGGCCTCGAGGCGGCGCAACACGGCCAGCAGTGCCGGCTCGGCGGCGCGCTTCGAGCCGTCTTCCACCTTGAGCGCGATGCCCAGGCGCATGGCCGGCACGCCGGCGCAATAGAACCCTTCCGCGCCCACCTTCGCAAACAGGCCGTTGCCCACCAGCATCAGGTCGGTGTCGAGTCGCGCAGTCCCGGCCACGAACTCCGGATGCGTGACCATGGCCTCGAAGATCCGGGCCGGCGCGGGCTCGCGATCGGCCGCGGCCGCCGCGAATCGCGCGCACCCTTCGGCCACGGCGTCGAGCGCCACGGCAAACGTCGGCAGGCCGCAGCCGTCGGCCCCTTCCGCGAGGTCGCCGACGTCTACGCGCATCCAGCGGGCCAGCGTCGATCGCACGCGCTGCTGCATCGGGTGGCGCGGCGTGTGGTAGCCGTTGGTCTGCCACCGCTGGAACACGCAACAGGCGAGCATGGCGGCATGCTTGCCAGAACAGTTGTTGTGAATGCGGCCCGGCCGCGCGCCAGCCGCGATCATGGCGTGCGCGGCCGGCTCGTGCAGCGGCAGGTGAGGTCCGCAGGCGAGCGCGTCTTCGCTGACCCCCGCCTTGGCGAGCATCGATCGCGCCGTGGCGACGTGAAACGGCTCGCCGCCGTGCGAGGCCACCGAGAGCGCCAGTTCCTGGAGCGTCAACCCCAATTCATCGGCGCCGCCCGATTCCACGAAGGGCAGCACCTGGAACATCTTGATCGACGAGCGGACGAAACTCTGGTGAGCCGGGTTGCCCGCGCTGGCGATCAGGCCCTTCTCGGCGTGCATCACCGCGACGTGGACACGATGGCTCGATTCCACCACCTCGCCGCGAAGCGCTTCGACAACGCATCGTCCAGGCGTCATTCCTTCGACTCGCGCTGCGTGTTCGGAGCGATCACGCGCCGCTCGCTCAGGACTGGGGTGGCCGGGACCCAGGCCAGGGCCACCACCTGAACGGAGACGCCGCCTCGCTTCGGTTTCACCAGCACGCGCTCGAACGGTTCATTCGACAAGTCCCAGTCATCTGTCACCGCCTGCAGATCGGTTTCCATCGCGGATTGCAGTTCGGTCAGCTTCGCCTGGAGGGCGGCGACGTTCTCACTCGCCCGGCTGACGTCACCGGATTCCCGTCCCATGCGTTCGACGCCGCGTGCGGCGGTGGTGGCGCGACCGAGCGTTCCGGTACTGATCGCCTTGCGGCCGAGCAGCGCGCCGAAAATGGTTGCACCGATCGACACCGCGGCGCCGATCTTCGCGCCAGACGCCTGCGATTGCTGCACCTGGACGGCGTGCTCGGCACGGCGGAGGCGATCGTCCAGCGTGGTGATCTTCGACGCGTATTTCTGCCGCACCTTCGCGAGGGCGGCATCGCGCGCCTCGCGGGCCTCGGCCTGCAGGCGGATGCGGAAGTCGCGCTCGGACTCATCAGGATGCGACACCACCTTCGCGCGACTGCTCTTGAAGAGCTCGATGGCCTGCGTGCGCGAGGCCCACTGGGAGAAATCTTTCCTCCACGTCTGATAGTTCCGGGGCTTGGCGGCCTGAGCAGGGACAGGATCGAACGTGGCGCCAGCGGGAGCGGACTTGGAGAGGCTGTCGACATCGAAGTCAGCCAGGTCGGCCTCCTCCCAATCGACGGCGATGGCCCCTTCGTCGTGGATCGGTGTCACGACCGCGACATTATGCGTGTCGTGGAGGCCAAGCTTGGCGTCCGCGTACTCAATGCGCGCCACGCCCAGCAACATCGCTCTGTGCCGCCCCTCGCCCGGAACGAATAACTGTTCGATCGCGGGGTCAAGGATCGGAGAGCTCGCGCTGCTCACGGTTACAGGGGTTACAGGGGTTACAGAGGTT
>JALDXK010000483.1:0-5139 GCA_032155105.1 Acidobacteriota bacterium | reverse complement strand
CACCCAGTTGGCCAGTTCCGTGAGCCCGGTCTTCGCGATGATAATCGCGCCGGCGGCCTTGAGATTGCGCGTCAGCGTGGCTTCGTAGGGCGGCACGTACCCGGCAAAGGCCAGCGCGCCACCGGTGGTGGGCATGTCGGTGGTGTGAATGTTGTCCTTGAGAGCGACGGGGATGCCGTGCAGCGGGCCGCGCAGCTTGCCTTGCGCGCGCTCGCGATCGAGCGCGTCGGCGTCCTGCAGCGCGCGCGGGTTGATCGCGAGGGCGGCGTTCAGCCGATCCTCGTACAGCCCGATCCGCACGAGGTACTGCTCGACGAGCTGGCGCGACGTGACCTGGCCCTTGGCGAGCGCCGCCTGCATCTGCGGAATCGTGGCTTCCACCACATTGAACCGGCCCTGCCCCTGTGCGCCGAGCGTCAACGCCGAGGCCGCCATCGCGAAAGCAAAAATGAATCGTCGCATGCGCGATATTCTATGCACGATTGGACATTCCATTCGACCAGGCCTGCGCGCTCGTTGAGAGCGCCCTGAAAGGCACCGCCCGCACACAGATCGTGGACGAGTTCGCCGGCGAGACCACCCTGGCCGCGGCGCTGGCGCTGCTCGGCGAGGCGATGCGCGCCAACCAGTTCCGCGCCCGAGGCCACCAGATCTTTCTCGATCGCACCCTGACGTCGTACGACGGCCGCACCCGCGCCGAGGGCTTCCACATCCTGCACGACTGGGACGGCGTGGCGCAGCGCACCAATCCCGACATCATCCCGCTCGACGTACTGCACTTCCTCGCCGACCAGCGGGGCGCCGAAGCGGCGGGTCGCGCCGAGTTGGCGATCCTGCTCGACTACTACTTCATGCACGTGCTGTCGCTCCTCACCATGCGCATCTGGGATGAGGGCGACCCGGACGAGAACCTGGCGCGCGTCGACGCGCTGCTCGCCGAGTTGCAGGGCCCGAACGGCAGCGGCCAGCAGTTCGCCGCCGACGCGGCCACCCTGCTGTTGATCGGCACGTCGCATTACGAGCCGGCGGAATGGGGCTACGACAGGCTCCTCTCGCGCGTGCGCACGCTGAACGCGCGTCACCGCTTCGAGATTGGCCTCGGACATGCCTCCAGCATGGGCTGCCACCTGCGCTTCGGCTTCGAGGCGCAGTGCGGCCGCGACACGCTGGCGTTGCGCGACGACAATCTCGCCGACTACCCGTGGCTGTGTTTCGCGCTGGCTGCGGTGATGGATGAATACGATCGCCTGGCCGGCGCCCGCCCCGAGAGCCGGTCCACCTCCGCTGAAGCTACGGTGGGCAGGGATCGCTCGGTGATCGAAGAGGCGCTGCTGAACGGCCTCACCCCGGATGCGCGCGCCTTCGTCGGTGTGCCGCCGCCGTCATTGTCCCGATCGGAACCGGATCGCGTCCGCTTCGCCGACGGCTTCACGCGCCACCGCGCCGCGCTGCTCGAAGCGTTTCAACGCTACCGCCCGACCGACACCGGCTACTCGCCGCTGGCGTTCTTCTTCAACTTCTCCCACAACGTGGTGAAGGGGACGGTCGTCGATGCGTTGCTGTGGGGCAAGGCGTGGGATGTGTCGTTGAACGATCTGCTGACCGGCGTGCCGAGAGCGGGGCTCGAGGAGGGATCGCAGCAACTCCTGGCCGCGACCTTGATGGGCTACGCGCGCTCGAACCCCGATCGCATTCGCGGCCGGCTCATGCCGGTCATTGTCTATGACCCGCAGGCCGGCCGCCGCGCGTATTCGGTCACGATCGAGAAGTTGTCTCAGTAATTGCTTTTAACTTTTAACTTTTAACTTTAACTATCTCCTCATCGCGGTCCAGCTCTGCGTGCCGCTCGCCGTCGTAACGGAACCCTCGATGCGGCTGCCTTTCACCTTGCCGGTGTAGGTCTGGCCGCCGGCGACGAACGAAATCTCCTCGCCGTTCATGCGGCCCTTCGATACGGTGTGCGTCTCGCCGTTCATCGTCAGCGACCCCTGCACCGTCTGGTACTCCTGCGTCAACTGCAGCCGCCCGTTCGACATCACCCAGTCGCCATGCACCTTCGCCGGCACGATCCACAGCAGCACGTCGCACCAGCTCTCGCAGTCGGATGGCTGCGGCAGCGTCATGCGAAAGTCCGGCTCCCAGCCGTCGATGCCGAACGTGTTCGCGACGATACGTGAGCCGGGCGCGAGGTCGAGGAACTTCGGCGCGAGCTTGTTGAGATTGACCGGCAGCAGGAACAGCGCCATCACGTTGGCCTTCGAGATGTCGGCCTCGTACATGTCGCCCTGCACGAACGTCGCCTTGTCCGCCACGCCGGCTTCCTTCGCCAGCTTCTCGGATAGCACGACCATGTCCGGGTTGTACTCGACGCCGAGCGCATGGGCGCCCAGCTTCGCCGCCGCGATCACGTTGCGCCCGTCTCCCGATCCGAGATCGATGACGTAGTCGGCCGGCGTGACCTTCGCGATCTCCATCATCTTGCTGACCATCTCAGGTGGGGAGGGCACCCACACCACATCTTTTCCTGCCTGGCCGCTGCGGGGAACAAACGGCTCTTGCGGCTTGTCCTGAGCGCCGGCGAAATCGGCGCTGACTACTGACAGCAGTGCAATCAATACAAATGTCCGCATCGTTTAACCCCTGTAACCTTGTAACCCTGCAACCCTTGTAACCGTATTTCATGGTGTGCTGGTGACGGTCTTCGTCACGTAGTCCCAGCGTGTTCCGGCCTGCGCGACAATGCGCGGCACGTCGTTCTTGAGCAGGTAGCCTTTCGATACGAGATCGCCCGCGGCCTTGGCGATCTCGGCGAGATACTGATCGCGGCCGCGATAGCGCTCGTCAACCGCGCGGCGCGGATCGCCGCTCTGCTCCCGTTCCGCCTTGGTGCGCGCGAGCGGGATGAACGATCCGCATGTTCGACACCACGTTGGTCGGGCCAGACTTTTCGTTGAACAGGTTCCAGCCCGTGTAGGTCGCCACCGGCACGCTCAGCTCCGGCACGCGGATGCCGGCCAGCTCGTTGCCATCGGCGTCGACCTGCGGCACCAGGATCGCGAACGCCGACTTGATCACCGGCGGCTCCTGCGACACCACGCCCTTGGTGATGAAGTCAGGACCGTAGTCGGCGCGATACGCCTTGTGCGGCACCCTTGCCACCTCCACCGACGGCAGCTTCGGGAACTTCAGCTTGTCGGGCGTCACCAGCGTGCCGTTCTCCACGCGCGGCAGCGCGCTTGCCGGTGGCGCGACGCCGTCGGTGACCCACCGGTTCATGGACACCAGCAGCGACCGCATCACCCAGCGGTAATCGAGCGGGTTGTTCATCTGCTGGCCGATCGACCGGGTGGGCGGGAAGGCCGCCACGCCGTGCTGCCCGGCCGAGAGCAGGTAGCCGCGCACGTTCGCCGGCAGCCGCGCGTCCTTCGTGCCGTCGACCGTGGTGTGGAACAGCGACGCCGCCCGTCCCCAATACTCGTACGACGAGTTCGTATAGAAGATGTTCGGTTGATGCGCCGGCTTCAACGCGTGCGTCAGCAGGCCATCGGTAGCGCCGGTCTCCGGATCGGTCTGCTCCGCATCGGTGAACGGAAAGATGTCTGTCGGATAGAAGAAGTTGATGAACGGATGGCCATCGCGCGACGGCTGCGCGAAGCGGTGGTTGAAGCTTCCGCGGCCGCTGCCCGCCACGTGCGGCATCACGCCGTCGAACACCTTGCGGTGGCCCTCGTCTGCGTTGAAGCCGTAATAGAGATAAGTGCGCAGGAAGCGTCCGCTCTGCGAGATGCCGAACGCGATGCTGCGCTTGATGGCGCCCTGCGGCAAGCCGAGTTCCGGCGCGCCGGCGTACTTGATTTTCGAAATCGTGTCGCGGATCGCCGCGGCGCCCACGCCGACGACCGCGGGATCCTGCGCCCGGTAGACGACCTCGTAGATCTTCTTCGGCTCGAAGCCGGCTGCCATCGTGACACTCTTGCCATCCTCGCTGAACTGCCACTGGTCCCGCGGGATGGTGCGGCGGGCGCCTTCAACCGTGTCGCGCACGGTGAGCACCGTCGCCGGGTCGGTGCGATCGGACACCGCATACGCCTGGTGTCCGCGGTCGGCCAGTGAAGCTTCCGTGGCGCGCGCGGCGACCACGAAGTCGCTGCGCACGAGGCCGGTGATCGCGCGGCCGCCGGCGTCTTTCGCCACCGGCGCCAGGACCCGCATCACGCCCTCGCGCAGCGGCACGTCGAACTGCCAGCCGATCCAGATCAGCGTGAAGCCCTGCTCGAGCAGGAACCCGTCGCCGAACTGCTGCGAGGTCTGCGGGTCGGGGCTACCCTGGGCGAAGTTGAAGAACCCGATCATGCCCTTGCCACCGCGGTTCGACACCTCGTAGAGGATGGTGCCGTTGCCCCGCGAGGGGTCAACCGGCTTCAGCACGTAGAAATCCGACGAGAACTCGACGCGCCCGGCGGCGTTTCGCGGCGCCCGGTCGATGTCGGCGATGATCCGGTTGGCGGTATTCGCGGGATCGATCGCGAAGTAGATCCGCCCCGCCAGCCGTTCGTAGGGTCCGGTGGTCCCGAACGCCTGGCCCGCGAGCACCGGCGTCCGCGACACCACCTCGATGCGAACGACCTCAGCACTGACCGGAGCGGCAATGAGCAGCGCGGCGACGAGCGTTCGCAGGATCATAGGCACCTCGATCGCGCAGTATACCGCCGCCCTCTAGCTCTTCGGCACGCCCTTCTGGAGATCGCTGAACGGGCCAATCGCGCCGTGCAGCGGGACGATGCGATCGACGCGCAACTTGCGCTTCTGGATGTTCTCGAGCAGGTTCGCGGCGTAGATGTGCGGGCCAGGACCTGGGCTGTAGGCGTCCACTTCCACCACGACCCGATCGCGAGGGATGTAGGCCATCAACATGGTGTCGGAATGCGGGTTTCCCGCCACGTGATACAGCCACACGCTCATCGTGTTGTCGCTGTACTCCTTCTCATCGTCCACAGTCTCGACCACCAGCCGCGTCGGCTTCTTGTCGAGCGCGTCGGGCTGCATGGTGTGCGGCCGCCTGGCCATGTGCTCGACCCACTCGCGGTTGCCGGTTTGCGTGATCACGAACCCGACGCGGTCGCTCTGATCGTATTCCAC
>JALDXK010000482.1:0-5143 GCA_032155105.1 Acidobacteriota bacterium | reverse complement strand
GTGAATCGTGAATGAATCGTGGACGTTCACGATTCACTGCCTGACACCACGCGAAGGATCTACTGCAGTCGCGGCGGTGTCAGGAGAGAGGTGAGGTCCTGCTGCACCCGAGCAAGCATCATCAAAGCGCCGGCAGCTGAAGACGAAGCTTCCCATGCTGCCGATGCGTCGGCATTCGAGACCGCATCGTAACGGGCACGGGTCGCGTTTTCCGCAAAGCGCCACGCGCCGATGAGCCGCTCGTGCACGTCACGCAGGTACTCGGGCGTCCTCATGCGTTCGAGCCGAACCGCGCCGCCGCTCAACTGCGCCTTGAGCTCGACGAGCTGATCGGGATGCGGGCCATCGAGCGTACGAATGGCTCTGAGCGATGCCGTGGACTTGACCAGCAGCAACAACGAGGCGGCCACCGATTGCTGGTACTGCCGATAGGTGTCGCGCCGAAGGGCCCACTGGTCGCGAAGCAGGCGCAGACGCCGCGAGTCGGCCAGCTTTCCTTGAAGAGACGTGTTCAAGGCCTCGACGACCTGGGGGCGCTTGTGCCCCAGCTTCGTATCTTCCTGACGGACGTTGAGGGCGATGCGCTCGATCCTGGGGCTGTCCGCCCGCTCCGCCGCCCGACCGGCCTGATCGAGAGACTGGCGTGAGAGATCGGAATAGCGCTTGTCGATGGCGATCTCGTCGCGAATCGCCCGCTCCACATCGGCGCGATAGGTGGAGGCATCGGCGGCCGACAACGACGGCCCGGCTTCCGAGACGAGTGCGAGCGCGGCGTGCAACAGCGCCATCCGCTCTGATGCTGCCGTCGTCACGGTTGCCAGGCGGAGCATCTGGTCGATCTGCTCTCGCGCGTTCGGCATCCCGAGCAACGGTTCGATTTCGGGGGGGCTGGCCATCGCGACGAGCGACAACTCGAAAGGATTTCCACCGCCAACCGCACGCAGTGAGGAGATCGCCTGATCGAGCAGCGAGACGATCTCGCGGATGTCGTCCTGGCGGTAGCCGAAGTGTGACTGCGGCCAGGCGGCCACCGTCTGGCGCGCCCGTTCGGCAATGGCGAGCGCCTGCGCCCTATCGGTCGAGAGCGCGATGGTGTTCAGGACGTCGGCGACCTCATTGGTGAGGCGCAGGTAGTCTTCTTCGCCGCGCGTCGCGGCGTAGCGCTGATAGCGCGCCGAGGCGGCATAGCGCTCGGTCTTCATCCAATCGACGAGATCGGCGCGGACCATGGCAACCTGGAGTCGGGGCTGCTCGGGCGGCCCACCCACTGGCATTGAAAAGACCACGTTCTCATCGAGGCGCACGAACTCTCCGTAGCTCACGAAGGTCTTGCCGTCGAGCATGAAGATACGGAAGAGCGTGACGTCCGGCTCGGCGGCTGCGACCACCCGCACCGCGGCGAGGAAACCGAACACGATGAGCACCCGCAGCAAATGAGCCATCTGGCTGAAAGGGTTCATTCTACCCGCTGGATCGTATTTCGGCTCGAACTGTCCATTTGCCGCGTCATTGTGGAAAAGCTGTGCATGATTGGTGAAAAAGCTGTGCAGAAGCTGACAACGCAAATTTTTCTTGGCGAAAATCTCCCGACGTTCGCCGTTCACGGGGGTGTGGACGACATCTTCGCGCCCCGCTTCGCTTGACCGCAGGTAACGTCCGCGTAAGATCTCCGCTTCCGTCCTGCGAACAATTCATCGACTTTCTGTGACCGTTCACCGCTTCGAACACGATATCGGCGGCCGCCTGTATCAGATTGAAGTCACGTTGGTTGGCAACCGATGGCGCGCGCAGCTCAGGCGCCTGGCGGGGATGCCGACAGCCCTCATGCCTTTCTACGGCCCGACCCCGGAGGAGGCAGCGGCCCAACTGACGCGGTGGCTGGTACTGGCCCACTCTCGTCAGACGCCAACGAGGGGTGCGACGGCCGGGTCCATCGCGGCCGGCCACGGCCTGGTTGCCGGGTCCGCGCCCGTGCGCTACGATTGAGTGTTCCAAGCGTCGCATTCGTTACAGGCCGAAGGTTGCCCGCCGAAGCCTTCGGCGAAGGCGGGCTCGTTCAAGCCTTGGAACGAGCAACGATTGACAAGCCACCCACCGTGGGCCAGTAGCGCAGTTGGGAGCGCGCATGAATGGCATTCATGAGGTCACGGGTTCGACTCCCGTCTGGTCCACCAACCTTCGCTCACGCTTGCCGATAGCGTGAGCTACGGTTGGCCAGCCACGCGAAGGTTGTCCACCATAGCGCGGAGCGCGAAGGTGGACCCCTAACCTCCGCTCCCCTGGACCGTGAGGAGCTACAGCGAAGGTTGTTAATCCGCGTTCACACGTTCATCCACCTGCCACGAATTCCACGCCTTTCCCGCCAGTTGTTCCAGCGGAATGTGATTTGCTCAAATCACGGCCAATGAGCCGTCCAAAGTGCTTGGTCTATATCCTCAGAAGCAAGAACAATCCAACGCGCTACTACACAGGCCTCACGTCCCATGTCGAATCACGACTCGCAGTTCACAACGCCGGGGGTTGCGTTCACACCGCAAGTGGTCGACCGTGGGAAATTGACGTCGTCATTGAGTTTCTCGACGAGAAGCGTGCCGTCGCCTTCGAGCGCTACCTGAAGTCCGGATCGGGCTGTGCCTTCGCAAAACGACACCTTCGCTGAACTACGGATGTCGTCGATTGGCATCGTGGCCGACCGCGCGCCAACCATGACCGGCGCGTAGCCCCGCGCGGGCGCGGGCAGGCAATGTTCTCGAGGCACGGCCCATACGCGGGAATCCCGCAACCCTCCCAGTCCATCGCGACGACGATCCACGCCATCGTCTTGGCGAGTCGGCGGATCAGCGCGACCTCCTGATCGGTCATCGATTCCGCTTCCTCGCCGAGAAATTCGTGACATCGCGCGACAGAAATCGCGTCCGGCCTCGCATCCGCATGTTCGACGTACTCCATGGGCACGCCTGCGAACTCGATGCGACCTTCGTGCTGCCGTGGAGTGTGCTCGCGCGCGCCGACGTGCCGGCGCGCCGATGACTATGAGCACCGATGTGGCGGGACGCTGACTGAGCAGCGGTCTCAACACGCACACCGCCGTGGCGAACGAAATCTGATGGCACCTCTGACGTGTGACCGGGTGCTACGATCGGCCCGCCTCAGGCTCGATGCCGACGTTCCCGGAGTGGTGGAATTGGGATCTTTCATGCACCGGCCACGCCGAATTGCGCATGAGCAGCGAGGCGTGACCGAGGTCGAAGTCCGCGCTATGCTGGAGAAGGCTACGGGGGTTGAGCCTAGCGTCGTGGAGGGAAGATTTATGATCCACGTCCGCCACTTGCAGCACCCGTGGATTGTGATCGTGGAGCCGACGCTGATGCCAAGCTTCTTGTCATCGCGACCGTTTACGAGGTGTCCCAATGACGGAGCGCTCGCTTCAAGTCACCTACCGGAAAGGCCGAGCGTTTGCGGCCTACCTCCATCTGTCGCATCCAACCGGCGAGAAGAGCGCCAAGACCGTTGCATCGCAGGATGGTCTTCTCATAGTCGACTACGGCGCCGCCGGCCGGCCCGTAGGAATCGAGATCACGTCGCCGCAGGCTGTGCCGCTTGAGCGACTGAACCAGCTGTTGGCTGATCTCGGCGAAACGCCTTTGGCCGAAGACGATTACAAACCCATGCGTGCCGCTTGAAGCGGATGCTGGAAGTGAGATCCACAATGCTCGCGGCAACCGTGCTGATGACCTTCGTCTCCACAAGTGCGGCCCAGAGCGAGAACTGCACCGTGGAAGAGCGCCGCGATGTTCTGCGAGCAATGCAGGCTGAGGTGCTCGCCGTTGCTCCTCGTCAGCTCGATTCGCTCGAGAAAGCGATCCAGCCAGGAGGCGTGCTCCCCGCTTGGATCTTGTCGCATGGGCACGTCGTGTTCGCACACTCCGGAGCGGTGCCCGTGGGGAATGCTCGTGCGAACGACCCTTGGCCCCAACTCCTGCAGTACGCTCCTTCCCCTTCTAGTTCACCCTCCGACTGGCTCGATTTCAACGGGCCAGATGGCCCCTATCGGCTGAACGGCTGGGCCTACTTGGTCCGTTACGACCGCGGATCGCGCCCGCCGAAGCGGCGCTGCATCGCTGACGACGAGTGGTACATCCATGACGCCGGCTGGCACCTGATGAACGGCAGCATGCTCGCTACGCCAGATGCCACCGCCGAACCGGCCCGTCCTAAGCTCGACGTCGGCATCGTGGTCTGGCATCCACAGTATTGGGATCTGCATGTGTGGATCGGAGAGGACGGCACTCCGAGCGTATCCTTCGCTAATCCGAAGGCTACGGGCGCGGGGCTCCGTCTCCCGGATGAAGTGAACTACCGTCTAGTGAACGGCCGGAGGCAACCCGTCTCGCGACCGAAGTGAAAACATGAGCCAGCGACGAACGCTCTCCTTTCTCGCGGCGACGATCCTGCTGACGTTTACCAGCCTCGATTCCGTGGCGCAGCGGACCGCACCTCCCATCCGGCGAATCGACCACATCATGATCAGGGCGGATAACCCCGCGAACGTTCACGCCTTCTTCACTGATGTCCTTCAACTTCCCTTTGCCTGGCCCATGATGAGCCCGCGAGAGGGCGTCGCGACCGGAGGGGTTGGGTTTGGCAACGTGAACGTCGAAGCCATTCGATTCCCCGGGCAGAAAAACCAGGCCCGAGGCGCGCAACTGCTTGGCTTTGCATTTGAGCCCTCCCCATTGGCGGAATGCCTTGCCGAATTGGATCGACGGGGTATCCGGTACGGCGAACTGCGTCCCTTGATCTCCACGGGGCAGGATGGCTCGAAGAGTACGCTGTGGACAAACGTCACTTTGCGGCAGTTTTCGGACGGTGAGGCCGTGGATGCGACGATGCATGTCTTCCTCAGCGAGTACAGCCCGACATATACGAACGTCGACCAACGCCGTGAGCGTCTGCGCAGGCAGTTGGCTGAGAACGGCGGCGGGCCACTGGGTGTGGAGGCCGTGAAGGAGATCATCGTCGGTGTCACTGATCTGGAGGCGGCCCGAGGTCTCTGGCAGAAGCTGCTGGATCCCACGCCCGTGTCGGGCCCGAGCACGTGGCAGGTGAGCGACGGACCCGCAATCCGCCTCGTGCAGGCCAA